>NZ_JBQOUX010000054.1:0-50329 GCF_052216785.1 Streptomyces sp. JW3
TGCCGATGTTGACGACATTGCGGATACGCCGGCCGGTGTGACCGGTCCACGCGCCGGACCGCACCCGGTCCGCGAAGCCGGCCATCTTGTCAAGTACGGCGTGCACCTGGGGCACCACGTTCTCGCCGTCGACCTCGACCACCGCGTCGGCCGGGGCGCGCAGCGCGGTGTGCAGCACCGCCCGGTCCTCGGTGACGTTGATCCTCTTGCCGTCGAACATGGCGTCCCGCAGCCCGAACACGTCGGTGGCGGTGGCCAGCTCCCGCAGCAGCGCCAGGGTCTCGTCGGTGACCAGGTGCTTCGAGTAGTCGATGCGCAGGTCCCCGACGCGCACGACATAGCGCTGCGCGCGCGAGGGATCGGCGGCGAACAGCTCACGCAGGTCCGGACGGAGCAGCGCCTCGGCGCGGTGGTCCTCCAGGGCCGTCCACTCGGGACGGCGGGTGAGCTCGGGGGTGTCAGACATGGACAGGGGTCTCCTCGGTGCCCTCGCCGCGCAGGGCGATGGCGTACATCTCGTCCGCGTCGAGGCGCCTGAGCTCGGGGGTGTCAGACATGGACAGGGGTCTCCTCGGTGCCCTCGCCGCGCAGGGCGATGGCGTACATCTCGTCCGCGTCGAGGCGCCTGAGCTCCTCGGCGATCAGTTCTGCGGTGGAGCGGACCTTCAGCGCCAGGGTGCGCGGCGGCTGGTCCGGCAGGGTCAGCGTGGCCACCGGCCCCTCGGGGCGGTCGATGACGATCTCGCCGGCCGCGGTGCCCAGCCGGACCGTGGTGACGGCCGGGCCGTCGCTGACCACCCGGTCGGCCTCGACGCCGAGCCGGGCCTCCAGCCAGCGGGCCAGCAGTTCGGCGGCCGGGTTGTCGGTCTCGGCCTCCACGGTCGCCGACGTCACCCTCATCCGGGCCTGGTCCAGTGCCGCCGCCAGCATCGAGCGCCACAGCGTCAGCCGGGTCCAGGCCAGGTCGGTGTCGCCGGGCGCGTAGGTGCGGACCCGCTTCGCCAGCGTCTGCATCGGGTTCTCGACCGCGTACAGGTCGGTGATCCGGCGCTGGGCGAGCGCGCCCAGCGGGTCCTTGGCCGGGTCGTCGGGCGCGTCCACCGGCCACCACACGACGACCGGCGCGTCCGGCAGCAGCAGCGGCAGCACGACCGAGTCGGCGTGCCGCGACACCTCGCCGTACATGCGCAGCACCACCGTCTCGCCGGTGCCCGCCTCGGATCCGACCCGCACCTCGGCGTCCAGGTGCGACTTGGTGCGCTCGCGCGGGTTGCGGGTGTGCCGCTTGATGACGACCAGGGTGCGCGAGGGGTGCTCGTGCGACGCCTCCTCGGCCGCCTTGATGGAGTCGTAGGCGTTCTCCTCGTCCGTGACGATGACCATCGTCAGGACCATGCCCACGGCCGGGGTGCCGATCGCCCGGCGGCCCTGGACCAGCGCCTTGTTGACCTTGCTTGCCGTGGTGTCGGTCAGGTCGATCCTCATGGCCTGCGCCAGCTCCGTCCGTCTCGTGCGAGCATCTCGTCGGCTTCCTTCGGGCCCCAGCCGCCGGAGGCGTACTGGGCCGGCTTGCCGTGGGTGGCCCAGTACTCCTCGACCGGGTCCAGGATCCGCCAGGACTCCTCCACCTCCTGGTGGCGCGGGAACAGGTTCGCGTCGCCGAGGAGGACGTCCAGGATCAGGCGTTCGTACGCCTCGGGGCTGGACTCGGTGAAGGACTCGCCGTAGGCGAAGTCCATCGACACGTCCCGGATCTCCATCGAGGTGCCCGGCACCTTGGAACCGAACCGGACCGTCATGCCCTCGTCCGGCTGGACCCGGATGACGATCGCGTTGGCGCCGAGTTCCTCGGTGGCCGTCTGGTCGAAGGGGGAGTGCGGGGCGCGCTGGAAGACCACCGCGATCTCGGTGACCCGGCGGCCGAGCCGCTTGCCGGTGCGCAGGTAGAACGGGACGCCCGCCCAGCGGCGGTTGTCGACGGCCAGCTTGATCGCCGCGTAGGTGTCGGTGGTGGAGGCCGGGTCGATGCCGTCCTCCTCCAGATAGCCGCTGACCTGCTCGCCGCCCTGCCAGCCGCCCGCGTACTGGCCGCGCACGGTGTGCTCGCCCAGGTCGTCCGGCAGCCGGACCGCCCGGAACACCTTCAGCTTCTCGGTGAGCAGCGAGGCGGCGTCGAAGGAGGCGGGCTCCTCCATCGCGGTCAGCGCCATCAGCTGGAGCAGGTGGTTCTGGATGACGTCCCGGGCGGCGCCGATGCCGTCGTAGTAGCCGGCCCGGCCGCCGATGCCGATGTCCTCGGCCATGGTGATCTGCACGTGGTCGACGTAGGACCGGTTCCAGATCGGCTCGTACATCTGGTTGGCGAAGCGCAGCGCCAGGATGTTCTGGACGGTCTCCTTGCCCAGGTAGTGGTCGATGCGGAAGACCTGGTCCGGTTCGAAGACGTCGTGCACGAGCGCGTTCAGCTCCTGCGCGCTCTCCAGATCGTGCCCGAACGGCTTTTCGATGACGGCGCGGCGCCAGGAGCCCTCGGGAGTGTCCGCCAGGCCGTGCTTCTTCAGCTGCTGGACCACCTTGGGGAAGAACTTCGGTGGCACCGAGAGGTAGAAGGCGTAGTTGCCGCTGGTGCCCCGGGAGGTGTCCAGCTCGTCCACCGCCTTGCGCAGTTCCTCGAAGGCGTTGTCGTCGTCGAAGTCGCCGGGGATGAACCGCATGCCCTCGGAGAGCTGCTGCCAGACCTCCTCGCGGAACTCGGTCCGGGCGTGCTCCTTGACCGCCTGGTGCACCACCTCGGCGAAGTCCTGGTCCGCCCAGTCCCGGCGGGCGAACCCGACCAGCGAGAAGCCCGGCGGCAGCAGGCCCCGGTTGGCCAGGTCGTACACGGCCGGCATCAGCTTCTTGCGGGACAGGTCACCGGTCACGCCGAAGATGACCAGGCCGGACGGGCCCGCGATGCGGGGCAGCCGGCGGTCCTGGGGATCGCGCAGCGGATTGCTCCACTCGGCGGTGGGGATCACCGCGGCGGCCGCCTTGGACCCGGCCGCCGCGCTCTTCTTCGCCCGCCCGCCGGTCCGCTTGGTCCCCTTCGGTTCCTCCGTTCGCGAAGGAGGGGCGTCGGCTTCCGCATGAGGGGCGTCGGCGGCCACGACCCCCGCCGCCTCCTGGGCGTCCCGGACCTCCTTGGCCTCCTTCGTGCCCTTGGTCTCGCCCGCGTCCGGGTCGGGAAGCTCCTTGCTCATTCCCCGTCAACTCCCTTGCTGTCGAGGGACTTCGTCACGGCGTCGAGCAGGTCCTGCCAGGCCGCCTCGAACTTGGCCACGCCCTCGCGCTCCAGCAGCTCCACCACCTCGTCGTACGAGATGCCGAGCCGCTCCACGGCGGCGAGGTCGGCCCTCGCCTGGGCGTAGCCGCCGGTGACCGTGTTCCCCTGGACGTCACCGTGGTCGGCGGTGGCGGCCAAGGTGGCCTCCGGCATGGTGTTCACGGTGCCGGGAGCGACCAGCTCCTCCACGTACAGGGTGTCCCGGTATGCCGGATCCTTCACCCCGGTGGACGCCCACAGGGGGCGCTGCCGGTTGGCGCCGGTGCCCGCCAGGGCGGTGAAACGGTTCCCCGCGAAGACCTCCTCGTACGCCTCGTAGGCCAGCCGCGCGTTCGCCAGCGCCGCCCTGCCCTTCAGGGCGCGGGCCGCGTCGGTGCCCAGCACGGTCAGCCGCTTGTCGATCTCGCTGTCGAGGCGGGAGACGAAGAAGGAGGCCACCGAGTGGACGGCGGCCAGGTCGTGCCCGGCCGTCCGGGCCTGCTCCAGTCCGGCCAGGTAGGCGTCCATGACCTCGCGGTAGCGCTCCAGGGAGAAGATCAGCGTCACGTTGACGCTGATGCCCGCCCCGACGACCTCGGTGATGGCCGGCAGCCCGGCCCTGGTCGCCGGGATCTTGATCATGACGTTGGGCCGGTCCACCAGCCAGAACAGCTGCCGGGCCTCGGCGATCGTGGCCGCCGTGTCATGGGCGAGCCGCGGGTCGACCTCGATGGAGACCCGGCCGTCCCGGCCGCCGCTCGCCTCGTACACCGGCTTCAGCACGTCGGCGGCGGCGCGCACGTCGGCGGTGGTCATCATCCGCACCGCCTCCTCCACGGTGACGCCGCGCACCGCGAGATCGGCGAGCTGCTCCTCGTAGCCCGCGCCGGCGCCGATGGCCGCCTGGAAGATCGACGGGTTGGTGGTGACGCCGACGACCCCGCCGGTCTCCACCAGCCGGGCCAGGTCCCCGGACTCGATCCGGGGGCGGGACAGGTCGTCCAGCCAGACGGAGACACCCTCGTCGGCCAGGCGCTTGAGCGCTCCCGGGGTCCCGGTTGCTTCGGTCACAGTGATCATCATCTTCTTTCTGGCGTCGCGATCAAGCAGGGCGAGCACGGTCAGGCGCGGACAGCGGCGAGGGACTCCCGGGCCGCGGCGGCCACGTGCTCGGCGGTGAAGCCGTACTCGGCGAACAGGGTCTTGGCGTCGGCGGAGGCGCCGTAGTGCTCCAGCGAGACGATGCGTCCCGCGTCGCCGACGAAGCGGTACCAGGTCAGCGCGATGCCGGCCTCGACGGCCACCCGGGCCTTCACGGCCGGCGGCAGCACGCTCTCCCGGTACTCCCGCGGCTGCTCCTCGAACCACTCCACGGACGGCATCGACACCACCCGGGTGGCGGTGCCCGCGGCCTCCAGCAGCTCGCGCGCCGCGACGGCGACCTGCACCTCGGAGCCGGTGGCGATCAGGATCACGTCCGGGGTGCCGGTGGCGGCGTCCGCCAGGACATAGCCGCCGCGCGCCGCGTCCGGGTTCGCCGGGTACGTCGGCAGGCCCTGCCGGCTGAGGGCGAAGCCGTGCGGCGCCGGGTTGGTGGCGTGCCGCCGCAGCACCTCGGCCCAGGCGGTCACGGTCTCGTTGGCGTCGGCCGGGCGGATCACGTTCAGACCCGGGATGGCGCGCAGCGCGGCGAGGTGCTCGACCGGTTGGTGGGTCGGACCGTCCTCGCCCAGGCCGATGGAGTCGTGCGTCCACACGTACGTCACCGGCAGCTGCATCAGCGCCGACATGCGCACCGCGTTGCGCATGTAGTCCGAGAAGGTCAGGAAGGTGCCGCCGTAGATCCGGGTGTTGCCGTGCAGCGCGATGCCGTTCATCTCGGCGGCCATCGAGAACTCGCGGATGCCGAAGTGGACGGTACGGCCGTACGGGTCGGCCTCGGGCAGCGGATTGCCCGCGGGCAGGAACGACGACGTCTTGTCGATCGTGGTGTTGTTCGAGCCCGCGAGGTCGGCGGAGCCGCCCCACAGCTCGGGCAGCACCGGGCCGAGCGCCTGGAGCACCTTGCCGGACGCGGCCCGGGTGGCGACGGACTGGCCCGCCTCGAACACCGGCAGCGCGTCCTGCCAGCCCTCGGGCAGCCGGCCCGCGACCACCCGGTCGAACAGCGCCGCCCGCTCCGGCCGCGCCCCGCGCCACTTGTCCAGCCGCTTGTCCCAGGCGGCGTGCGCCTCGGCACCCCGGTCCAGGGCGCCCCGGGTGTGCGCCAGCACCTCGTCGGCGACCTCGAAGGACCGCTCCGCGTCGAAGCCGAGCACCCGCTTGGTGGCGGCCACCTCGTCGGCGCCGAGCGCGGAGCCGTGCGACGCCTCGGTGTTCTGGGCGTTCGGCGCGGGCCAGGCGATGATCGTGCGCATCGCGACGATCGAGGGGCGGCCGGTCTCCGCCTTGGCGGCGGTGAGCGCCGCGTACAGGGCGGCCACGTCCACGTCGCCGTTCTCGGCGGGCTCGATCCGCTGGACGTGCCAGCCGTACGCCTCGTACCGCTTCAGCACGTCCTCGGAGAAGGCGGTCGCGGTGTCGCCCTCGATGGAGATGTGGTTGTCGTCGTAGAGGAAGACCAGGTTGCCGAGCCTCTGGTGGCCGGCCAGCGAGGACGCCTCGGCGGAGACGCCCTCCTGGAGGTCGCCGTCCGAGACGATCGCCCAGATCGTGTGGTCGAAGGGGGACTCGCCGGCCGGCGCCTCGGGATCGAACAGACCGCGCTCGTAGCGGGCCGCCATCGCCATGCCCACCGCGTTCGCGACGCCCTGCCCGAGCGGCCCGGTGGTGGTCTCCACGCCCGCCGTGTGCCCGTACTCGGGGTGACCGGGGGTCTTCGACCCGTGCGTCCGGAACGCCTTCAGGTCGTCCAGCTCCAGCTCGTACCCGGCCAGGTAGAGCTGCGTGTAGAGGGTCAGCGAGGTGTGTCCGGGGGACAGGACGAAGCGGTCCCGGCCGGTCCACTCGGGATCGGCGGGGTCGTGCCGCATCACCTTCTGAAAGATCGTGTAGGCGGCCGGGGCGAGGGCCATCGCCGTCCCCGGGTGCCCGTTCCCGACCTTCTGCACCGCATCGGCCGCGAGAACGCGGGCGGTGTCGACGGCACGCCGGTCGAGTTCGGTCCATTCGAAGCGGTCCGCGGTATGCGTGCTCATCTTCAAGAAATCCTCGATTGGAGCGAAGTGGCTGCTCTGACGTGTTCAAACTTAAAAGTCTGACTTTTGGGAGTGAAGGTCATCGTGTGCCAGCCTGTGGTGAAACTGGGACACGGCTCGGGCAGCTGGGTGCGCGAGCGGACGGTACGAGAAGGACATGGCGGACGAACACCCACACAACGCGGGCGGCGGCGACGGGATCAGAACGTTCCCCTTCCCGGTCGATCTCAGCCTCCTCGGCGTCGGCGTGCAGGTCGGGCCGATGGGCGCCGGCCGCACCTGGCACGCCCAGGCCCCGATGCTCCGCGTGCACCGCATCGACTTCCACGTCGTCATGCTGTTCACCGGCGGCCCGGTCCGGCACATGGTCGACTTCGCCGAGTACGAGGCGAACGCCGGCGACGTGCTGTGGATCCGGCCCGGACAGGTCCACCGCTTCTCGCAGACCAGCGAGTACCGCGGAACCGCGCTGACCATGCAGCCCGGCTTCCTGCCCCGCGCCATCGTCGAGGCCACCGGCCTCTACCGCTACGACCTGCCGCCGCTGCTGCGCCCCGACCCGGCCCGCTACGACGCCCTGACCGCCGCCCTGGACCAGTTGCGGCGCGAGTACGAGGACGCCACCACCCTGCCGCTGAGCCTGCACACGGCGGTGCTGCGGCACACCCTCACCGCGTTCCTGCTGCGCCTCGCGCACCTCGCGGCCAGCTCGGCGGAGGCGGCCCGCAGCCATCAGGCCGACACCACGTTCACCCTGTTCCGGGACGCGGTGGAGCGCGGCTTCGCCACCAACCACAGCGTCAGCGGCTACGCCGACGCGCTCGGCTACTCCCGCCGCACCCTGGTCCGCGCGGTGCGCGCCGCCACCGGCGAGACCCCGAAGGCGTTCATCGACAAGCGGGTCGTCCTGGAGGCCAAGCGGCTGCTCGCCCACACCGACCTGCCGATCGGCCGGGTCGGCGCGGCGGTCGGCTTCCCCGACGCGGCGAACTTCTCCAAGTTCTTCCACCAGCACACCGACCTGACGCCGGCCGCGTTCCGGGCGGAACTGAGCTGACCCGGGCACGGCGAAGGGGGCCGCGCGGCCGCGCGGCCCCCTTCTTCACCCGGGTGCTCAGTGCCCGAAGCTGAACCAGTTCACGTTCACGAAGTCGGCCGGCTGGCCGCTGGTGAAGGTCAGATACACGTCGTGGGTGCCGGTCACCGAGGCGATGTTCGCCGGGACCGTCCGCCACGACTGCCAGCCGCCGGTGCCGCCCACCGCGAAACTGCCGACCGGCGTGGCGGTCCGGCTGTCCAGGCGCACCTCCACCAGCCCGCTGACGCCGGTCGCCGCCCCGCTGGCCACCCGCGCGTTGAACTGCGTGGCGGCGCTGGAGCCGAAGTTCACGCCCTTGAACTGCGCCCAGTCGCCGTTGGCCAGGGCGCCGATGTTCTGCCCGCCGCCGGAGTCGGTGGTGGTCTCGGTGAGGGTGCCGGACTGGGCGTCGTAGGACTCGGCCTGGATCGCGGAGTAGGCGTCCCGGTTGCCGGTGGGCGGCGGGGTGGTGCCGCCGCCGGAGCCGGACGACAGCACCTGGACGTAGTCGACCAGCATCGGGTGGCCGGGCACGGTGCCGCTGTCCGGGCCGCCGCCGAAGGCGCCCGGGAAGCCGCCGCCCATCGCCACGTTGAGGATCACGAAGAAGCCGTGGTTGGTGGCGTTGGCCCAGGTGGTGGCGTCCATCTGGTCGGCGCGCACGGTGTGGTAGTTGACGCCGTCGACGTAGAAGCGGATCTGCTCGACGCTGGTGGAGCGGTCCCACTCCATCCGGTAGGTGTGGAAGCCGGACTGGCAGGTGGCACCGGGACAGGCGGTGGAGCCGCCGATGCCGGTGGTCTCGTTGCAGGGGCCGCCGGGGTTGGTCCCGCAGTGCATCGTGGACCAGACGGTGTTGAGGCCTTGGACGTTCTCCATGATGTCCAGCTCGCCCACGGACGGCCAGTTCCAGTAGTTGCCCCTGAACGGCGCGCCCAGCATCCAGAACGCGGGCCAGTAGCCCTTGGCGGCGGCACCGGTCACGTTCGGCATCTGGATCCGCGACTCGACGCTCAGCTTGCCGCCGGCCGGCGGCTGGAAGTCGGTGCGGTTGGTCTCGATCCGGCCCGAGGTCCAGTTGCCGGACGCGTCGCGCAGCGGGGTGATGCGCAGGTTGCCGCTGCCGTCGAGGGAGACGTTGCTGGTGGAGGAGGTCATCGTCTCCACCTCCCCGGTGCCCCAGTTGGCGGCGCCGCCCGGGTAGGAAGTGCCGGTCGCGTACTGCCAGTTGGCGGTGCTCACGCCGGAGCCGGCGGAACCGTTGAAGTCGTCCAGGAAGAGCTGGGTCCAGCCGGAGGGCGGGGTGGGCGCGGAGGCGTCCGCGTCCGGGGCGGCGAGGGTGGCGCCGGCCACCGCGAGGCCCAGTGCGCCCAGTGCGGCGACGAGCGCGTGCCGCAGCGGTCTGCGTCTGTGGGGGGTGCCGGAGGATGCGCGCATGGGGGTGCCTCTCGGTACGGGGAGGATGCGGGGGCACTGCGACTCTGAGAGCGCTCTCAGAATGCGGCCAATGTGCTCTCCGGGTCCCCGGCCGTCAAGAGGTGAAGCCGATAAAGTCCTTGCCTCCAGGGCGAGTTCAGCCCTTGAAGAGTGCGAATGGGTCAGAACGGCGGGCCGGCGGCGCCTTACAGGGCGCTGCCCGCCTTCCACTTCTTCCAGGACAGGTTCCAGCCGTTGAGCCCGTTGGCCGCGTCGACGGTGTCCTCGCCCGAGTTCTTCACGATCACCACGTCCCCGAGCAGTGAACCGTCGTAGAACTCGTACCCGGCGGTCTCCTGGTCCGCGCCGCCCTTGGCGTCGTGCAGACCGATGCAGCCGTGGGTGCCGTTGCTGTGGCCGAAGACCGAGGCGGCACTCCAGTAGTTGCCGTGGATGAAGGTGCCGGAGGTGGTCAGCCGCTGGGCGTGCGGCACGTCCGCGATGTCGTACTCGTCGCCGAGCCCGACCGTCGAGGACTGCATCCGGGTCTCCTTCAGCCGCTCGCTGATCACCATGATCCCGGCCCAGGTGGTGTGGTCCGAGGAGCCGCCGGTGACCGGATAGGCGGCGGTCTTCACGCCGTCCGTCACGACCGTCATCGTCTCCTTCTTCAGATCGACGGTGCTGATCTGCGACCGGCCGACGCGGAAGGTGAAGTTCCTCGTCTGGGTGCCGTAGAGGTCCTCGCCCGCGCGGACGCCGGCCAGCCGCAGGTCGACGGTGACCGTGGTGTCCTTGGCCCAGTACGTCTTCGGCCGGAAGTCGAGCCGGGTGTCGCCGAACCAGTGGCCGACCACCTCGACGCCGGAGTCGGCGCTCACCGTGATCGCCGACTCCACCGCCGCCTTGCGGGTCACCGCGTGCGAGAAGGTGATCGACACCGGCATGCCGACCCCGTAGGTGCCGCCCGCCTTCGGGGTCACGGTCGCGGTGAGCGAACGGGTCTTGACGGTGGTCCCCCCGGCGGTCCCCCCAGTGGTCCCGCCGGCGGTCCCCTCGGCGGCCCGCGCGGTGCCGGACGCCGCGCCGGCCAGCGCCGCGGCCACCGGCACGGCACCGAGCGTGGCGAGCACCCCGCGCCGGGACCACCGTCCCGGCTGGACGTCCTGCTGGTCGGGTATGTCGGGGCTGCTCACGGGTCGGGCCTTTCGGGGGTTCGGCGGCGATTGGGTGCAGTCTGCACCTTATAGCTGGGCCGGCCCTGTGAGGAGCTGTTCGTCACCTGGGAGAGCTGTGAGAAATGTGGCAGAAGTGAACAAGCCGTAAGTGCGCGTCACCGGCCCTCATCAGGGACCGGGCCGCCACCCCAGCGCCCGGGACATCCCGCGGGCCGCCAGCCGTACCGCCGGCACCAGCACCGGCACCCGCGCGGCGTCGTGCGGGACGACCACCGAGACGGCGGCGGTGACCGTGCCGTCCGCGCCGCGCACCGGGGCCGCCACCGACAGGGCGTCCTCGGTGACCTGCCGGTCGCTGACCGCCGCACCCGTGCGCCGCACCTCGGCCAGCGCACGGCGCAGCCGGGCCGGGTCGGTGACCGTGTACGGGGTGAACGCGGCCAGCGGACCCGCGCAGTACGTCTCCTGGAACTCAGGCGCGCTGTGCGCCAGCAGCGCCAGCCCCACCCCGGTGGCGTGCGGCGGCCAGCGGCCGCCGACCCGGATGTGCACCCCGACCGCGGACCGCCCCGACAGCCACTCGACGTACACCACCTCGTCGCCGTCGCGCACCGCGAGCTGCACGTTCTCGTGTGTCGCCTCGTACAGGTCCTCCAGATAGGGCAGCGCGGTCTGCCGCAGCGCCAGGCCGCGCGGCGCGAGCGCGGCGATCTCCCACAGCCGCAGCCCCACGTGGTAGCGCCCCGACCCGTCGCGCTCCAGCGCGCCCCACGCGGTGAGCGCGCCCACCAGCCGGTGCGCGGTGGTCAGACTCAGCCCGGCCCGGCGGCTGATGTCGGTCAGGCACAGCGCGGGGTGCTCGTGGTCGAAGGCGGCCAGCACCGACAGCAGCCGGTCGGGGGCGGTGGAGGCGGTCATGGGCCGGGTGTCTTTCCGGGAGCGGGCCGGTGCCGGTCCCGGTGACGGTAGGCACCGGACGCCTGGCGGTCAATGATCGGTACGGCCCCGTCGGACGCCTGGCGGTCAATGATCGGTACGGCCCTCGCCGGCCGGCCCGCGTGCCATGATCGGCGGCAGCGGAGGCCGGCGGCGGGCCGGCCGGTGCGGGAAGGACGCGGACGTGAGGCTGACGATTCTGGGCGGCGGCGGATTCCGGGTGCCGCTGGTGTACGGGGCGCTGCTCGGGGACCGGGGCGAGCGGCGGGTGACCGAGGTTGTCCTGCACGACCTCGACGCGGACCGGCTCACCGCGGTGACCCGGGTGCTGGCCGAACAGGCCGCCGGGGTCCCGGACCCGCCCCGGGTGACGGCGACGACCGACTTGGACGAGGCGCTCACCGGCGCCGACTTCGTGTTCTCCGCGATCCGGGTCGGCGGCCTGGCGGGCCGCGCCGAGGACGAACGGGTGGCGCTCGCCGAGGGCGTCCTCGGCCAGGAGACGGTCGGCGCCGGCGGCATCGCCTACGGCCTGCGCACCGTACCGGTCGCCGTCGACATCGCCCGCCGGGTGGCCCGGCTCGCCCCCGACGCCTGGGTCATCAACTTCACCAACCCGGCCGGACTGGTCACCGAGGCGATGTCCCGGCACCTCGGCGACCGGGTCATCGGCATCTGCGACTCGCCGGTCGGCCTCGGCCGCCGGATCGCCCGGACGCTCGGCGCCGACCCGCGCGAGGCGTTCGTCGACTACGTCGGCCTCAACCACCTCGGCTGGGTACGCGGCCTGCGGGTGGCCGGCCGCGACGAACTCCCGCGGCTGCTCGCCGACCCCGCGCTGCTCGGCTCCTTCGAGGAGGGCCGCCTCTTCGGCCCCGACTGGCTGCGCGCCCTCGGCGCGATCCCCAACGAGTACCTGCACTACTACTACTTCAACCGGGAGACCGTCCGCGCCTACCAGGAGGCCGAGCGCACCCGCGGCGCCTTCCTGCGCGACCAGCAGGCCGGGTTCTACGCCGAGGCCCGCGACCCCGGCGTCTCGGCGCTGGAGCTGTGGGAACGCACCCGGGCCGAGCGCGAGGCCACCTACATGGCCGAGAACCGGGAGACGGCGGGCGCCGGCGACCGCGCGGCCGAGGACCTGGCCGGCGGCTACGAGCAGGTCGCCCTCGACCTGATGCGGGCGCTGGCCCGCGGCGAACGCACCACGCTGATCCTCAACGTCCGCAACGCCGCCACGCTCGCCGCCCTCGACGCCGACGCCGTCATCGAGGTGCCCTGCCTGGTCGACGCGAGCGGCGCCCGGCCGCTCTCCGTCGACCCGCTGCCGGACCACGCCACCGGCCTGGTCTGCGCGGTCAAGGCCGTCGAACGCGAGGTCCTCGCGGCGGCCGAGTCCGGCTCCCGGGGCCGGGCCGTCGCGGCCTTCGCGCTGCACCCGCTGGTCGACTCCGTGAACGTGGCGCACCGCCTCGTCGACGGCTACACCGCCGTCCATCCCGGCCTCGCGTACCTCCGGTAGCGGCCTGGCACCGGTACGCCGGTCGGCGTCTTCCCATGAAGAATTAAGGAAGCGGCAAAGCGCCTGGTCAACCGTGCTGTACGCGGAATTTCGACCCCGCGGCGTCGGCTGCCGTACACCTCCGGTTCGCCTGCCGCCCCTGGGATGCGGCCAGCACGACGAAGAGAGAGGTGGCACGGTGCGAGACCCGCGACTGTCCGCGATCGGCAAGGGACTCAAACGCCGGGGGAGGCTGATGGCCCAGGCGGTCAGCCCACCGCGCCGCGCCCTCGACGCGGTGCCCGCCCCCCGCCCGCCGGCCGACGAGGGGTACGCCGCCCCGCCCGCGCCGCGGCTGGTGGAGTCCCCGGTGTTCGTCCTGTCCTCGGTGCGCTCCGGGTCGACCCTGCTGCGGGTGCTGCTGAACAGCCACAGCCGCATCCGTGCCCCGCACGAGATGCATCTGCGCACCCTGCGGGTCCAGCTCACCCGGTCCTTCACCCCGAAGGCCATGCGGGCGCTGGAACTCGACCGGGACGAGCTGGAGCACGTGCTGTGGGACCGGGTGCTCCACCTCGAACTGGTCCGCAGCGGCAAGGACCTCATCGTCGACAAGACCCCGGCCAACGTGCACGTCTGGCCCCGGCTGCACCGATGTTGGCCGAAGGCCCGCCGGATCGTGCTGCTGCGCCACCCGGGCGCGGTGGTGGCCTCCCTCACCGCCCGCCGCAGCGACCCGGACCACGCCGCCATTCGCGCCGAGGTCCTCGGGTACGCCGAGAAACTGGAGGAGGCGCGGCACGACCCCGCCGCCCACGTGATCACCTACGAGGACCTCACCGCCGAGCCGGAGCGGGTCACCCGGGGCATCTGCGACTACCTCGGTGTGCCCTGGGAGTCCGGCATGCTGGACTACGGCAGCAAGGACCACGGCGACTTCCGTCCCCAGCTCGGCGACTGGTCCGACACCCTCAAGTCCGGCCGCATCCGGGCCGCCCGCCCCGCCGCCCCGGACACCGACCTGCCGCCCCGGCTGCGGGAACTGGCGCGGGCCTGGGGGTACCGGGACTGAGCACCCGGACAAGGACCCGGACTCCTCTCTACGGGGTGGGGGCCGGGCGCCGGTCCGGGTAGCCGACGTCGGGTACGGGCCGCGCGCAGCACATGGGCGCGCAGCCCGGGAAGGTCCTCGGGCGTGAGCCAGGGCCCGCGGCCGTCGAGGTCCCGGCTGAGCAGCCTGGCGTCGTCGTCGGTGACCGCGGCCAGTCCTCGGCGGACGGCAGCCGGTATCCCAGCCCGGCCAGCCGCTCGGCCACGTCGGCGGTGCCTCCCGAGTGGTGCGCCGCCGCCCGCGCGACATGGCGGACGGACACCGGCTCGGCCGGGTCCAGCCAGGGGGCCTGACCGTTCAGGTCAGGGCTGACCATGACCCGCGTCGGGTAGTCGTCGGGGACGGGAACGTTCGCCATGGCGGCCTTTCCGGGGGCGGGAACGGCACTGCGGACCTCATTCCGCGACGGCCGTGTAGCGGACGGGGGAGCCGTCGTCGTCCTCGTCCCAGTCGTCGTCCTCGTCCCCGTTCTGACCCGACAGATCCACCCGCACCCCGGCCGGCTCCAGCGCCTCCCACACGCGCAGCATCATGGCGTCGCTCAGATAGTGGTGGTGCAGATCGACGTAGCGCAGATGGGTCAGCGGCCGCCCGCGCAGCAGCGCCTCGGCGCCCTCGTCGCCGAGCGAGCCCATGGACAGCCGCAGGGTGTCCAGCCGGGCCACGACCGGCGCCTGGGCCACCGCGGCGGCGATGTCGTCCTGGAACAGGCTGTTCTGCAACCCCAGATGCCGCAGCGCGGGCAGCCGGTCACCGGCCAGCAGCGGCCGCAGGTCGGCCACCGTCGCGTCGCCGCCGTAGTCCTCGACGCCCAGCCACATCTCCAGGTACTGAAGGGCGGGCAGGTCACTGGCGGCGACGTTGCGCACCACCTGGCGGGGCAGTCCGCCGCTCTCGAACCGCAGCGTGCGCAGCCCCTCGTGGCGGACGACGGGGAATTCCAGGTCGGTGCCGCCCCGCACGCCGAGCTCCCGCAGACCGGGGAAGGCGTCGAGGACCGGGGTGAGGTCGGACTGCTCGATCCAGGAGACCTCCGACTCCTCCATGTCCACGTCACCGAGGAACAGGGCCTCCAGGCCGGTCAGCCGCTCGGCCATCATCGGCATGCTGTCGTCCAGGCCGCCCCCGTCGAACCCGTACCACGGACTGCCGATGAGCAGCGCGCGTATGCCGTCCAGCGGGGCGGTCGCGAAGAACCGGTTCCAGTAGTCGTAGGCGTCCTCGTTCTCGGCCCCCTGGCCGCACCGCAGGCGCCAGGCCACGGACCCCGGGTCGGCCGGCAGCGGCCGGTCGTCGCCGGCCTCCGGGAAGTCGAACACCGGGAGTCCGTGGAAGTGGCGCAGATGGTCGGGGCTGCGCGGGTGCAGGGGCACGTCGGCCGGGAGCTGCATGGTGGTTCCCTCGAAGGTGATGGGTCGGTCAAGGCACGCACTGTTCTAGCAGCGCCCACTGACAACCCGTCACCTCGGGCCGCGGCACCCTTCCTAAACGGGCTGCCCGGACACCCCGGTGACCCACCCGGCGCCCGGCGCCGCCAGCGGCTGGGCCGGGCGGGGCGGGGACGGTACGGCGGTCGCCGCGGTGCGCGGCGCCGGGTCCGGGCGCCGCGGCGGCAGTGGCACCGGCCGCAGCGGACGCGGACCGGACACCACCGTGTAGTCCTGGCCGAGGAACGGCGGCACGATCTCGCCCGGGTCGTCGCCGAGCGCGAGCCGCACCGCGGCCCACGGGGCGTTGATGCCGCACAGCGAGAGCTGGTGCAGCCCGCCCGCCGGCCGGGTGTTGACGTCCATCAGCACCGGACGCTCGCCGTACATGCGGAACTGGATGTTCGACAGGTGGTGCAGCCCGAACCCCTCCGCGACCCGCCGGGCCGGCTCCAGCCAGCGCTCGTCGAGGGTGAACCCGCGACGGCGGCCGTTCTTGGTGCGGCCCACCGCCATCCGCACCCGGTTGTCGGTGCCGGTGAGGCAGTCCACCGACACCTCCGGCTCCTCCAGGCGCGGCATCACCAGCCAGTCCACCGGCTCGTCCGCGGCGAGCAGCGCCGCCACCGCCAGGTCCAGCGGCACGTACGGGGACGGGAACCCGTTCAGATGCGTCAGGGAGAACGGCGCCCGGGTGACCACCCTAAAGCCCACCCCGCCCGCCCCGGAGGCCGGCTTGAAGCAGGCCCGGTGCCCCTGCTCCTCCAGTTCCGCCACCGCGGCCACCAGTTCGTCCGCCGTGCGCACCCGCCACCAGGGCGGCACCGGCACACCGACCGCCTGGGCCGCCTCGTAGCCGATCACCTTGTCCCGGAAGACGGCCACCGCCTCGGGCGGCGGGGCGAGCAGCGCCGTACCGGCGGCCTCGAACTCGGCGCGGTGCGCCACGATCGCGCTCTGGTGCAGCCGCGGCACGAACACGTCGATGCCGCGCCGCCGGCACAGGTCCAGCGCGTACTCGACGTACGCCGCCGGGGACAGCGCCTCCGGCTCCAGTTCGGCGGTGTCGGCGGCGGCCAGCACGGGGGAGTCGGGGTCGCCGTGCGTGGCATGGATCTCGACGGCCCGGTCGGCGGGATTTCTCCGCAGCTGATCCATGAAGAACACGTTCTCCGCGTACGTGCGGTTGAGCCAGACGCGTACGCGAGAGACCATGCAGGCCGCCTTCCACGGTAAGCGGGCAGGGCACAGCCGGCCGTGCCCGGCCAAGGGAGAAAAGGGACACCGGACCGCTCCGCGTGAAGGGGGAGTCAGGGGCGGTGGTGTTGGGGCGATCATAGGGGTTCCGGGGCGGCCCCGTGCAACGCGCGTGTTACGGATCGGCGGCGGCCCCGCGGACCGCGGTCCGGGCCGCTCTTGTCGCCCCGGCCCGCCGTGTGATCTCTTGGGAGCGACCGGCCGGGCCCGCCAGGGCGCGCCGCGCCGGCGCGTACGGAGGGGGCGAGAGGTGACGTCGACGGCCGGTGGCGCCGGACAGCTGTGGGCGGTCAGCGACCTGCACATCGGATATCCGGAGAACCGGGCCCTGGTCGAGGCCATGCGCCCGGCCGGGGACGACGACTGGCTGCTGGTCGCCGGCGACGTGGCGGAGACCGTCGCCGACATCCGCTGGGCGCTCGGCACCCTGGCCGGCCGCTTCCGCCGGGTCGTCTGGGTCCCCGGCAACCACGAACTGTGGACCCACCCCAAGGACCCCGTCACCCTGCGCGGCGCCGCACGCTACGACCATCTCGTCGACGTCTGCCGCGAACTGGGCGTGACCACCCCCGAGGACCCCTACCCGGTCTGGGACGGCCCCGGCGGCCCCGCCGTGATCGCCCCGCTCTTCCTCCTCTACGACTACTCCTTCCTGCCGGCCGGCTGCGCCACCAAGGACGAGGGACTGGCCTACGCGCACGGCACCGGCATCGTCTGCACCGACGAGGCCCTGCTGCACCCCGACCCCTATCCGAGCCGCGAGGCGTGGTGCCGGGCCCGGGTCGCCCAGGCCGAGGCGCGGCTCGCCGCGCTGCCGGACGGCCTGCCGGTCATCCCGGTCAACCACTACCCGCTGGACCGGCACCCCACCGAGGTCCTGTGGCACCCCGAGTTCGCCATGTGGTGCGGCACCCGGCTGACCGCCGACTGGCACCGCCGCTTCCGCGTCGACACCATGGTCTACGGCCACCTCCACATCCCCCGGACCACCTGGCACGAGGGCGTCCGCTTCGAGGAGGTGTCGGTGGGCTACCCCCGGGAGTGGCGCAAACGGTCCGCACCGCCCGGACAGCTGCGGCTGATCCGGCCGTACGACCGCGCGGCCGCCGGCGCCGAGTCACGCAAGGGCGGGTTCCGGTGATCGAGGAGGTGCTGCCCGGGACGGTGGCCGCCGAGGAGGCGCGCGGCCACGACACCGCCGGACACACGCCGCTGCACCCCGAGGAGGAGCCGCTGGTGGCCCGCGCGGTGGCCAAGCGCCGCCGCGAGTTCACCGTCGTACGCTCCTGCGCCCGGCGGGCGATGCGACGCCTCGGCGTGGCGCCGCAGCCGATCCTGAACGGCGAACGCGGCGCGCCGCGCTGGCCGGCCGGCCTGGTCGGCAGCATGACGCACTGCGACGGCTACTGCGCCGCCGCCCTGGTCCGCGCCACCGACCTGGCCTCCCTCGGCATCGACGCCGAACCCGACGCGCCGCTCCCGGAGGGCGTGCTGTCGGCCGTGGCGCTGCCCGCGGAGCAGGCCCGGCTGGCCCGGCTGGCCGCGGCCCGGCCCCAGGTGCACTGGGACCGGCTGCTGTTCAGCGCCAAGGAGTCCGTCTACAAGGCGTGGTTCCCCCTCACCGGCAAGTGGCTGGACTTCTCCGAGGCCGACATCGAGTTCACCGAGGACCCCGGCGGCCCGGGCCGCGGCACGTTCCGCGCCGCGCTGCTGGTACCCGGGCCCGAGGTGGGCCGACGGCGCCTGGACCAGTTCGACGGCCGCTGGGCCGCCCGCGACGGCCTGCTCGTCACGGCCGTCACCGTGCCGCCGGCGCCCGCCTGATCGAGTGGCGCGGGTGGGGCCGGCAGGGCCCGCGACGGCCTGCTCGTCACGGCCGTCACCGTGCCGCCGGCGCCCGCCTGATCGAGTGGCGCGGGTGGGGCGGTCAGGGCTCGGGACGTCGGCTCGCCGGCAGCCGGGGTCGCGGGTGGGCCAGGGGCGGCTGGACCGCTTTCGAGGGGCCGCCGGGCCGCCCGCGACGGCCTGCTCGTCACGGCCGTCACCGTGCCGCCGGCGCCCGCCTGATGGGCCGTCGCCATGGCACCGGTGTCCGCTGTCTGAACGAGTCGGGCCGGCCAGGCCGTCAGGGCTCCGGACACCAGCTCGCCAGCAGCCGGAAGAACTCGTCCTCGTTCCCGGCCAGTCCCGCCGCGCGCAGCGCCGCTTCGGCCTCCGCGAGGACGTCGGGCGCGAGCAGCGGCGGCAACGGGGCGCCCGGCGCGCCCGCGGCCTTGTCGAAGGCGGCCCGTACGGTGTACAGCAGGCGCAGATAGGCCTGGACGGCGGCGCGTTCCCGGTCGGTCGGCACGGCGGTGGTCATCGGTCGGCTCTCCCCACATCGGCGTCAAGCGCGCCGCCCCGCACGGCGGCACCCCACCAGCTTGCCGCCCCCCACTGACAATCGGGACGAGCGGCGCCCGGCGACCCCGCTCCCGCCTCAGCCCGCGCTCCCGCCGGGATACCCCAGCGACGCCTCGATCCGCCCCGCCAGCCGGTCCCGCCGCACCGGTTCGCGCAGCGACGAACCCGCCAGCCGGGTGCGGCACTTGCTGGCCAGCAGCAGGCCGAAGCTCTCCGCCTCGCGCTCGTCGGCCAGGTCGAAGCGGGACCGGGCGGCGACCGCGCGGACGGTGGCCCGCAGCGCGTCGGCGTCGGGGTTCTCGGCCAGCAGCCGGGCGGCGGCCGCCGCGCCCTCGGTGACGTGCCCCCGGTGCCCGGCCGTCAGGTGCCACAGCTCGTGCCCCAGGATGACCAACTGGTGTTCGGGCGCGGTGCGTTCCTCCACGACGACCAGGTCGCGGTCGGCCAGGTCCAGCCACAGCCCGCTGGCCGTGCCGGGCGGGAACGCGGCGGTACGGAACAGCACCGGACGTCCCCGGCGCCGGCTCATCGCCGCGCACAACTGCCCGTACAGGTCGGCGGGCGGCGCCGGTACCGGCAGTGTCAGCTCCGCCACCAGCCGGCCGCACAGCCGGCGCATCTCCCGGCCGGTGCCCCAGCTCACCCCCGGGCTCACGACTCGGGCCGCTTGACGCTCTCCAGGAGCATGTCCAGCCACTCGGCGACCTTGTCCCGGTGCTGGTCGGTCGGCAACTGCGCGGCCCGCCAGGCGATGCCGCGCACGCCGTGGTCCTGCAACAGCCGCTCCAGCGGGTCGGCCGCCGCCTCGGCCGCCGCCCGCTCCCGGTCGGCGAGCTGCTGCAACAACTCCTGCTCGGTGCGCTGGAGGGCCCCGGCCAGCGCCTCCGGGTCCTCGGCGGTGAGGAACCCGGCGTGCACCCGGAAGAAGCGTTGGAGCGCGTCGCAGTGCTCCATGGTGGGCCGCCGGTCGCCGTTGATCAGCGCGCCCGCCTGCTGCCGGGACATCCCGGCGCCGTCGGCGATCTCCTGCTGGGTGTAGCGGCGGCCGTTCGGCTTGAGCCGGGTGCGCCGCAGCAGGTCGAGGCGCTGCACGAACCGCGCCTGCACATCCGGCTCCCCGGCCGGCCGGCCGCCCAGCAGGGCCTTGACCACCGACTCGGGCACCCCGCAGGCGGCGGACAGCCGACCGGTGTCGAAGACCTCGGCGGGCGGGACGCCGAGCCGGTCGGCGAGCGCGGCGACGCGGGAGAGCACGGACGGCAGCGCTGCCGTCTGCGTGGTGCCCGGACCCTCGAAGCCACCCGCCACCGACAGATCTCCCACGTCTCTCACCGGACCCACAGGCTGCTGCGCACAGACGGTCGCTGTGAACTTCCCGGAGAGTAGCCCTCGTTCGAACTGACATCCAGGCGTCGCCACAACTGTGGCCAATTTCAGCCGTCAACCGTCGTGGAATGCCACGATAGTTGACATGCCTCGCGCCGGGGCAGCAGGATCGGGGCGCCGCGTGAAGGCCGCATAGGCAAGAGGGGTGACCTCCCGATGGCATTTCAGGCAGGAGGGCAGCGGTCGGCACCGCGGCCCGCCCCCGCGACCCCCGAGGCCCAGGCGTACCTCGAGGACTACGCCGCGCTCCTGGACGCCGTCCCGCATCCCTCGTTCGTCGTCGACCACCGCTGGGACGTGGTCCTGGCCAACGGCGCCTTCCGGACACTTTTCCGCGAGACCGGCCCGCACCCCACCGCGATGCCCGGCGACAACTTCCTGCGCTACGTGCTCTTCCACCCGGACGCGCCCGACGTGCTCGGCGAGCACGAGTCGCGCTGGTGCCTGCCGATGCTGGCGCACTTCGCCTCCGTCATCGAGCACCACGGCCACGACCACGTGCTCCAGGCGATCCGCCGCGACATCGCCCAGGACCCGATCATGGAGGCCGCCTACCGGCAGGGCCTGCCGCACTGGATCCGCGCGGTCGGTGAAGCGGCCGTCGAACACGACGGCACGCTGCGGCCGCTGCGCCACCCCGACGCCCGCCGGGCCACCGCCGAGTGCCGCGTCGTCGTCGAGACCTCCCGGTCGCTCGCGGAGCTCGGATACCGGCGGCTGACCCTGGTGCTGCGCGAGGCCCGCCGGGGCCCGTCCCGCCCGCGCCGCGCCCGCACCGGCGCCGCCCATCTCAGGGTCGTCCCGGCCGCCGACTGACCGGACCGCCGCCCTTCCCGGCCGTCCTTCCCGACCGTTCTTCCCGCCTGTCCTTCCCGGCCAGGGCACCCCATTACGCAAAGCGCTTTCATTTCTTGCGCTATTCTTGCGGGCATGACGCGACGACTTGCTGAGGTGGCGAAGAAGGTCGGGGTCAGCGAGGCCACGGTCAGCCGGGTGCTCAACGGCAAACCCGGGGTCTCCCAGGCCACCCGGCAGGCGGTCCTGTCCGCCCTGGACGTGCTCGGCTACGAACGGCCCACCCAGCTGCGCGGCGAGCGGGCCCGGCTGGTCGGCCTGGTGCTGCCCGAGCTCCAGAACCCGATCTTCCCGGCCTTCGCCGAGGTCATCGGCGGCGCGCTGGCCCAGCTCGGGCTGACCCCGGTGCTGTGCACCCAGACCAAGGGCGGCGTCTCCGAGGCGGACTACGTGGACCTGCTGCTCCAGCAGCAGGTCTCCGGCGTGGTCTTCGCCGGCGGGCTGTACGCCCAGGCGGACGCGCCGCACGGCCACTACGAGCGGCTCGCCGACCGCAGGATCCCGGTGGTGCTGGTCAACGCGGCCATCGAGCACCTCGGTTTCCCGGGCGTCTCCTGCGACGACGCGGTCGCCCTGGAGCAGGCCTGGCGGCATCTGGCCTCGCTCGGCCACGAGCGGATCGGCCTGGTGCTCGGCCCCGCCGACCACATCCCCTCGGGCCGCAAGCTGGCCGCCGCCCGGGCCGTCGGCGAGGTCGACGACGCCCATGTGGCCCGCGCGATGTTCTCCATCGAGGGCGGCCACGCGGCGGCCTCCCGGCTCATCGACCGAGGTGTCACCGGCTTCATCTGCGCCAGCGACATCCTCGCCCTCGGCGTCGTGCGCGCCGCCCGCCGCAAGGGCCTGGACGTGCCGGCGCGGATCTCGGTCGTCGGCTACGACGACTCCGCGCTGATGAACTGCACCGAACCCCCGTTGACCACCATCCGGCAGCCCATCGAGGCGATGGGCCGGGCGGTCGTGGAACTGCTCAACACGCAGATCAACGGCCAGTCGGTGGCCGCCGAGGAGCTGCTGTTCGAACCGGAACTGGTGGTCCGCGGTTCCACCGCGCAAGCACTGCGCGACTGAGATCCAGACAGATCCAGGCCACTGTCAAATAATTACAGATTCTGCGTGACATCTTGCGCCCTGCTGTTGCCGGTGCTTGAGTGTGCGGCGCCCACCGCTCCTGTCCAGAGGGGTCACCGATGTCACGCACCGGGTTCCGCCGTACCTTCGCCGCGCTGAGCGTCTGTTCGCTCGCTCTCGCCGTCTCCGCCTGCGGGTCGGGCGACGACAGCTCAGCCGGCGGCAAGACCCGCATCACGGTCAACTGCATGCCGCCCAAGAGCGCCAAGACCGACCGGCAGTTCTTCGAGGAGGACGTCGCCGCGTTCGAGAAGGCCAACCCGGACATCGACGTCGTACCGCACGACGCGTTCCCCTGCCAGGATCCCAAGACGTTCGACGCCAAGCTGGCCGGCGGCCAGATGGAGGACGTCTTCTACACCTACTTCACCGACGCGGCGCACGTCGTCGACATCAACCAGGCCGCCGACCTCACCCCGTACCTCAAGGACCTCAAGAGCTACGACACCATCCAGCGGCAACTGCGCGACATCTACACCGTCGACGGCAAGGTCTACGGCATCCCGCGCACCGGCTACTCGATGGGCCTGATCTACAACCGGGCGCTGTTCGAGAAGGCCGGCCTCGACCCCGACCAGCCGCCGGCCACCTGGGACGAGGTCCGCGCCGCCGCCAAGAAGATCGCCGCGCTCGGCGACGGCACCGTCGGCTACGCCGACTACAGCGCCCAGAACCAGGGTGGCTGGCACTTCACCGCCGAGCTGTACTCGCAGGGCGGCGACGTGGTCAGTGCCGGCGGCAAGAAGGCCACCGTCGACACCCCCGCCGGACACGCCGTCCTCCAGACGCTGCACGACATGCGCTGGAAGGACGACTCGATGGGCAGCAAGCAGCTCCTGGTCATCAACGACGCCCAGCAGATGATGGGCTCCGGCAAGCTCGGCATGTACCTCGCCGCCCCCGACAACATCCCGATCCTGGTCAAGGAGAAGGGCGGCAACTACCAGGATCTGGCCCTCGCGCCCATGCCCGGCGGGCAGGGCACCCTGATCGGCGGCGACGGCTACATGTTCAACAAGAAGGCAAGCCCCGAGCAGATCCGCGCCGGACTGAAGTGGCTGGACCACATGTTCCTCACCCCCGGCGACGGCTTCCTCGGCGACTACGCCCGCGCCAAGACCAAGGACGCCCCGGTCGGCCTGCCCGAGCCCCGGCTGTTCACCGGCGCCGCCGACGCCAAGGACCAGCAGGTCAAGAAGGCCAACGCCAATGTCCCGGTGGAGAACTACCAGTCCTTCCTGGACGGCAACCAGAGCCTGGAGATGAAGATCGAGCCACCCAACGCCCAGCAGATCTACTCCGTCCTCGACGGCGTCGTCTCCGCCGTCCTCACCAAGGAGGACGCCGACCTCGACAGCCTGCTGGAGGACGCCTCCGGCAAGATCGACAGCATCCTGGCCCGGAGCTGACCGCACATGAAGACGGCTGAACGACGACCGGCCAAGACCGTGCCGGTCCGCCCGGTCCAGGCGCCGCCGCCCCGCCGGGACCGCGGCCGGCGCCGCCTCGCCGAACAGGGCCGCGCCTACGGCTTCCTGCTCGGCGGCCTGATCTGCTTCGCGCTGTTCTCCTGGTACCCGGCGATCCGCGCGGTCGTCATCGCCTTCCAGAAGTACACCCCCGGCGCGGACCCCGAGTGGGTCGGCACCGACAACTTCACCCGGGTCTTCCAGGACCCCGAGTTCGCCGACGCCTGGCGCAACACCCTCACCTTCACGGTGCTGGCCCTGCTCATCGGCTTCGCGATCCCCTTCGTCCTCGCCCTGGTCCTCAACGAACTCCGGCACGCCAAGGCGTTCTTCCGGGTCGTGGTCTACCTCCCGGTGATGATCCCGCCGGTGGTCAGCGCCCTGCTGTGGAAGTGGTTCTACGACCCGGGCGCCGGCCTCGCCAACGAGGCGCTGCGCTTCCTGCACCTGCCCACCTCGAACTGGTCCAACGGCGCCGACACCGCCCTGATCTCCCTGGTCGTCGTCGCCACCTGGGCCAACATGGGCGGCACCGTCCTGATCTACCTCGCCGCCCTCCAGTCCATCCCCGGCGAGCTGTACGAGGCCGCCGAACTGGACGGCGCGAGCCTGCCGCAACGCGTCCGGCACGTCACGGTCCCGCAGACCCGGTTCGTGATCCTGATGCTGATGCTGCTCCAGATCATCGCGACGATGCAGGTCTTCACCGAACCGTTCGTGATCACCGGCGGCGGCCCGGAGAACGCCACCGTCACCGTCCTCTACCTCATCTACAAGTACGCCTTCCTCTACAACGACTTCGGCGGCGCCTGCGCGCTGAGCGTCATGCTGCTGGCGCTGCTCGGGGTGTTCTCCGCCGGATACCTCCGACTGACCCGCTCGGACGGGGAGGACGCGTGAGCTCCACCCGTACCCTCGTCTCCCCGGCCGTGCTGGCCCGCCCGCGCGGCAGGGCCGCCTACTGGGGCGTCTTCACCGGCGTCGTCCTGCTCTTCGCGCTCGCCTTCCTCTTCCCCGTCTACTGGATGGTGACCGGCGCGCTGAAGTCACCGGACGAGGTGACCCGCACCCCGCCCACCCTGGTGCCGGACAAATGGCAGGTCAGCGGCTACACGGACGCCTGGGAGCTGATGCAGCTGCCCACCCATCTGTGGAACACGGTGGTGCAGGCGGCCGGCGCCTGGATCTGCCAGCTCGTGCTGTGCACGGCCGCCGCGTACGCCCTGTCCAAGCTGCGGCCCGCCTTCGGCAAGGTGATCCTCGGCGGCATCCTCGCCACCCTGATGGTGCCCACCCAGGCCCTGGTGGTGCCGAAGTACCTGACCGTCGCCGACCTCGGCCTGCTCAACGACCCCCTGGCGATCTGGCTGCCGGCCGTCGCCAACGCCTTCAACCTCTACCTGCTCAAACGCTTCTTCGACCAGATCCCGCGCGATGTGCTGGAGGCCGCCGAGATCGACGGCGCCGGAAAGCTGCGCGTGCTGTGGTCGATCGTGCTGCCCATGTCCCGTCCGGTGCTCGGCGTGGTGTCCATCTTCGCGCTGGTCGCGGTCTGGCAGGACTTCCTGTGGCCGCTGATGGTCTTCTCCGACACCGACAAGCAGCCGATCAGCGTGGCGCTCGTGCAGCTCTCGCAGAACATCCCGCTGACCGTGCTGATCGCCGCGATGGTGATCGCCAGCATTCCGATGGTCGCGCTGTTCCTGGTCTTCCAGCGGCACATCATCGCCGGCATCAGCGCGGGCAGCACCAAGGGCTGACGCCCTCCCTCCCTCGTAGAAAGGCACGCACCGTGGGACAGCCCACCCCTGCCCGCCCCGCCGCCGACTGGTGGCGCTCCGGTGTCATCTACCAGGTATACGTCCGCAGCTTCGCGGACGGCGACGGCGACGGCACCGGCGACCTCGCCGGCGTCCGGGCGAAACTGCCCTACCTCGCCGAACTCGGCGTGGACGCCCTGTGGTTCACCCCCTGGTACCTCTCCCCGATGAAGGACGGCGGCTACGACGTCGCCGACTACCGGGCCATCGACCCGTCCTTCGGCACCCTCGCGGAGGCGGAGAAACTGATCGCCGAGGCCCGTGAGCTGGGCATCCGCACGATCGTCGACGTCGTGCCCAACCACGTCTCCGACCAGCACCCCTGGTTCCGGGCGGCACTGCACGGCGGCCCCGAGCGCGAGCTGTTCCACTTCCGTCCCGGCCGGGGCGAGCACGGTGAACTGCCGCCCAACGACTGGCGGTCGGAGTTCGGCGGCCCGGCCTGGACCCGGCTGCCCGATGGCGACTGGTACCTCCACCTCTTCGCACCCGAGCAGCCCGACCTCAACTGGGCGCACCCCGCCGTCCGCCAGGAACACGAGGAGATCCTGCGGTTCTGGTTCGAGCGCGGGGTGGCCGGCGTCCGCATCGACTCCGCCGCGCTGCTGGTCAAGGACCCCCAGCTGCCGGACTTCACCGAGGGCCGCGATCCGCACCCGTACGTCGACCGCGACGAACTCCACGACGTGTACCGCTCCTGGCGGGCGGTCGCCGACGAGTACGGCGGGGTGTTCGTCGGGGAGGTGTGGCTGCCGGACACCGAGCGGTTCGCCCGCTATCTGCGCCCCGACGAACTGCACACCGCCTTCAACTTCTCCTTCATGACCTGCCCCTGGGACGCGGCGCGGCTGCGGGCCTCCATCGACACGACCCTTGCCGAGCACGCGCCCATCGGGGCGCCTGCCACCTGGGTGCTGTGCAATCACGACGTCACCCGTACCGTCACCCGGTACGGGCGGGCCGAGGACACCGGGTTCGACTTCGCGGCGAAGGTGTTCGGCACGCCGACCGACCTCGCTCTCGGGACCCGGCGGGCGCGGGCGGCGGCCCTGTTGTCGATGGCGCTGCCCGGGGCGGTCTACGTGTACCAGGGGGAGGAACTCGGGCTGCCCGAGGCCGACATCCCGCTCGACCGGATCGAGGACCCCATGCACGCCCGGTCCGGGGGTGTGGATCCGGGGCGGGACGGGTGCCGGGTGCCGTTGCCGTGGGTGGAGGATGAGCCGTATGCCGGGTTCGGCGGCGAACCCTGGTTGCCGCAGCCGGCGGGGTGGTCGGCGTATGCGGCGGATCGGCAGGCCGGTGACCCAGGATCCATGCTCGCCCTGTATCGCGAGGCGATTCGGCTGCGGGGGGTTTTCGGAGACGGGGCGTTGACGTGGCTGCCCGTGGGGGATGGTGTGCTCGCCTTCAGCCGGGGCGGGGCGAGCGTTGTGGTGAATCTTTCCGATGCGGCTGTTGACCTTCCCCCGCACACCGAAGTGCTGCTTGGCAGTGGGCCGCTCGGCTCGGACGGGCGGTTGCCCGTGGATGTGGCCGTGTGGCTGCGCCGCTCATAAGTCCGCGGGTCCGTTGTGGCTGGTCGCGCCCACGCGGCGGAGCCGCACATCGACACAGTCCCGCGCCCCTGACGGGGGCGCTTTCCCTGACCCCCACTTGAAAGGGAACCGCACATGCACCTCACCAGATCCATCCACCTCGCCACCGTCGTCGCTCTCGCCGCCGGCACCCTCGTCACCCTGTCCACCGGCATCGCCCAGGCCGCCGCCGGTGCCACCCTCCCCTTCACCTCCGTCGAGGCCGAGGCCGCCACCTCCACCGGCACCAAGATCGGGCCGGACTACACCCAGGGCACCCTCGCCTCCGAGGCGTCCGGGCGGCAGGCCGTACGCCTCACCGCCGGGCAGCGGGTCGAGTTCATCGTGCCCCGGGCCGCCAACGCCGTGAACGTCGCCTACAGCGTCCCCGACGGTCAGTCGGGCTCGCTGAACGTCTACGTGAACGGGCAGAAGCTCGCCAAGACGCTCTCCGTCACCTCCAAGTACTCCTACGTCGACACCCCGTGGATCGCCGGCGCCAAGACCCATCACCTCTACGACAACGCCCGCCTCCAGCTCGGCCAGGACCTCCAGGCCGGTGACAAGGTCGCCTTCGAGGCGGCGAACACACAGGTCACCGTGGACGTGGCCGACTTCGAGCAGGTCGCCGCGGCGGCCACGAAACCCGCCGGTGCCGTCTCCGTCACCGACAAGGGCGCCGACCCCACCGGCCAGGGCGACGCCACCCAGGCGTTCCGCGACGCCATCGCCGCCGCGCAGGGCGGCACGGTGTGGATACCGCCGGGGGAGTACCGGATCACCTCCTCCCTCAGCGGCGTACAGAACGTCACCATTCAGGGCGCCGGGGCCTGGCACTCGGTGGTGCGCGGTTCCCGGTTCATCGACCAGCAGAGCAGCTCCGGCGACGTCCACCTCAAGGACTTCGCGGTCATCGGCGAGGTCACCGAACGGGTCGACTCCGCCCCGGACAACTTCGTCAACGGCGCGCTCGGGCCGAACAGTTCGGTGTCCGGGATGTGGCTCCAGCACCTCAAGGTGGGCCTGTGGCTCACCGGCACCAACGACAACCTCGTCGTCGAGAACAACCGGGTCCTCGACACCACCGCCGACGGCCTCAACCTCAACGGCAACGCCCGAGGCGTCAAGGTCAGGAACAACTTCCTGCGCAACCAGGGCGACGACGCGCTCGCCATGTGGTCACTGAACCAGCCGGACGTCGGCAGCAGCTTCACCCACAACACCATCAGCCAGCCCAACCTGGCCAACGGCATCGCGATCTACGGCGGCACCGACATCACCGTCTCGGACAACCTGGTCTCCGACACCAACGCGCTCGGCAGCGGCATCGCGATCTCCAACCAGAAGTTCCTCGACCCCTTCCACCCGCTGTCCGGCACCATCACCGTCGACGGCAACACCCTGGTGCGCACCGGCGCCATGAACCCCAACTGGAGCCACCCGATGGGCGCCCTGCGCGTCGACTCCTACGACAGTGCCATCGAGGCCCAGGTGCGGATCACCGGCACGACCGTCACCGACAGTCCGTACAGCGCCTTCGAGTTCGTCTCCGGCAGCGGGCGCGGGTTCGCGGCCAAGAACATCACCGTCGACGGGGCGACCGTGAACAAGGCCGGTACGGTCGCCGTGCAGGCCGAGACCCCGGGCGCCGCCACCTTCCGGAACGTCACGGCCACCGGCGTCGGCTCCGCGGGGGTCTACAACTGCCCCTACCCGGCCGGCTCGGGCACCTTCACCCTCACCGACGGCGGCGGCAACTCCGGCCTCGACACCACCTGGGCGGACTGCTCCACCTGGCCCCAGCCCGGCCAGGGCAACCCCGACCCCGACCCGGCCCGCAACCTCGCCGCCGGGCGCCCCGCCACCGCCACCGGCTCGCAGGACGTCTACACGCCCGGCAAGGCGGTCGACGGCGACCCGAACACCTACTGGGAGTCGGCGAACAACGCCTTCCCGCAGTCCCTCACCGTCGACCTCGGCTCCCGGCAGGCGGTACGCCGGCTGGTGCTGAAGCTGCCGCCGGCCGCGGCGTGGGGCGCCCGCACCCAGACCCTGTCCGTGCAGGGCAGCACCGACGGTTCGACGTACAGCACGCTCGTCGCCGCCCAGGGGTACCGCTTCGACCCGGCCACCGGCAACACCGTCACCGTGCCGGTGAACGGCGACGTCCGGTACGTACGGCTGCACGTCACCGGAAACACCGGCTGGCCGGCTGCCCAGTTCAGTGAGGTGGAGGCGTATCTTTCGTGACCTCCGGGTGAGTCACCCCGCGCTTCGCCGCCTGGATCTGCTCGTACACATGGGTCCGCAGTTCGGTGAAGCGCGGGGCGGCGCGGGTGTGCACCTGGTCGCGGTCCGGCGGCAGGTCGACCTTCAGCTGTTCCCGCACGACGGTGGGCGAGGCGGACAGGACGACGACCCGCTCGCCCAGATACACCGCCTCGTCGATGTCGTGGGTGACGAACAGGACGGTGATGCCGCGCTCCCGCCACAGCCGCCGCACCAGGTCCTCCAGGTCGGCCCGGGTCTGCGCGTCCACCGCCGCGAACGGCTCGTCCATCAGCAGCACCTCCGGCTCGTAGGCCAGCGCCCGCGCGATGGCGACCCGCTGCTGCATCCCGCCGGACAACTGCCACGGGTAGGCGCCGGCCGCGTCCGCGAGGTCGACGGAGACGAGCGCGTCGGCGACCAGTTCGCGCCGCCGGGACTTGGGCATGTCCTTCTGTTTCAGCGGGAGTTCGACGTTCTCGCCGACCCGCAGCCACGGGAAGAGGCTGCGCCCGTACTCCTGGAACACGAACGCCATCCCGGGCGGCGGACCGTGCACCGCGCGCCCCGCCAGTGTCACCTCGCCGCCCGTCGGGGTGAGCAGTCCGCCCACGCACTTCAGCAGCGTCGTCTTGCCGCACCCGGAGGGCCCGACCAGACACACCAGTTCACCGGCCTCGACGGTGAACGTCAGGTCGCGCACCGCCTCGATCCGGCGCCCGGATCCCTCGTACACCTTGCGCAGGCCGCGTACGTCGAGCATGGACCGCCCTTTCAGGAGCTTGGCTCAGGACCGCCGGGAGGCGGCGCGCGAACCGTGGTACCAGCCGAGCACCCGCCGCTCGACCAGCTGGAAGAGGACCGAGAGCACGAAACCGAGCAGACCGAGCAGCAGGATGCCGGTCCACATGTCGGGGATCGCGAACGAACGCTGGAACTGCACGACGGTGAACCCGAGCCCGTTGCTCGCCGCGAACATCTCGCTGATCACCATCAGGATGATGCCGATCGACAGGGCCTGCCGCAGCCCCGCGAAGATCTGCGGACTCGCCGACGGCAGCACGACGGTACGCAGCCGCGCGAACCCCGTCACCCCGTACGAACGGGCCGTCTCCTTCATCACCTGGTCGACCGCGCGCACCCCCTCGACCGTGTTGAGCAGGATCGGCCACACCGAACCGGCGGCGATGACGACGATCTTCATGGTGTCGCCGATCCCCGCGAACAGCATGATCACCGGCACCAGTACCGGCGGCGGCACCGCCCGCAGGAACTCCAGGACCGGTTCGCACACCGCCCGCACCCGCCGGTAGGAGCCGATCAGCGTGCCCAGCGCCACCCCGGCCACCGCCGCCAGCGCGTAACCGCCCGCCAGCCGGTACAGGCTCGGCCACACGTCGCCGCGCCACCGCTCGCCCGTCCACACGTCCGGGAACGCGGTGACGATGGTGCGCAGCGGCGGCCAGTACACGTCCCGGCTGCCGTCGGACGCCACCCACCACACGGCGACCAGCACCGCGGGCAGGGCCAGCGTGAACAGCAGCCGCAGTGCCACGTTCCTCACACCATCACCTCCCCGCGTACCGACTGGTGCCAGGCCAGCGCCCGGCGCTCCACCGACCGGGCCCCCACGTTGATCAGCAGCCCCAGCAGACCGGCGACCACGATCAGCGCGTACATCTCCGGCACCGCCTGCGAGGTCTGCGCGACCGCGATCCGCGCCCCCAACCCCGGTGCGCCGATGACCAGTTCGGCGGTGATGGCGAGGATCAGCGCGACGGCCGCCGCCAGCCGCACCCCGGTCATCACATACGGCAGCGCGGTCGGCCACAGCACGTGCCGCACCCGCGCCCACGCGCCCAGACCGTACGACCGGGCCGTCTCCTCCGCCACCGGGTCGACGTCCTGGACGCCGTACAGCGTCTGGATCAGCACCTGCCAGAAGGCGGCGTAGACGACCAGGAGGAGCACCGAGCGCAGTTCGGTGCCGTACAGCAGGACGGCCAGCGGGATCAGCGCCACGGACGGGATCGGGCGCAGGAACTCGACGGTGGAGGCGGTGGCCTCGCGCAGATACGGCACCACGGAGAGCAGCACCCCGATGACGATTCCGGCGCCGACCGCGATCGCCAGGCCCAGTGCCCAGCCGGTCAGCGTGTCGCCGAGCGCCGACCAGAAGGCGCCGTCACCGGCCTCGGTGACCAGCGCGTCGACGATGTCGCTGGTCGGCGGGAAGTACTGCTCCTTGACCAGACCGAGCCGCGGCACCGCCTCGCCCAGCGCGAGGAAGGCCGCGAGCCCGGCCGCGCCCAGCGCGGCGTTCGCACCCTTCACGGCAGCAGCGCGTCCAGGTCGGGGTCCTGCTTGAACAGGCCGTCCTGCTCGCCCAGCTTCGCCAGTGCCTCGATGGAGGAGCGGTTCGGCTCGGCCGGCCACTTCGGCAGGGTCACCTTGGCCAGCACCTCGGCGGGGATCTTGGTGTACGTGGTGACGATCTCGCGCACCTCGTCGGGGTGGCTGTCCGCGTAGGCGAGGGACTCGGCGGTGGCCTGCTGGAACTTCTTCACCACCTCCGGGTTCTGCTGCGCGTACTGGGTGGAGGTGAAGTACATGGCGACGGTGAGGTCCGGGGCGATGTCCACCATCGAGGAGGCGATCTCCCGGCCGCCCTGGTTCTTGATGGTGGCCAGTGCCGGTTCCACCACCATCGCCGCGTCGATCTGCCCGCCGTCCAGCGCGGCCGGCATCTGGTCGAAGGCCAGCTCGACGAAGTTCACCTTGTCCGGGTCGCCACCCGCCTTGCTGACCGAGGCCCGCACCGCGGTCTCGTTGATGTTCTTCAGGGTGTTGATGGCGACCTTCTTGCCCTCCAGCTCCTTCGCCGACTTGATCGGGCTGTCGCCCTTGACGGTGATCGCGCCGAAGTCCTCGCCCTCCTCGCCGGTCGAGGCGATGCCGTTGGCGACCGCCTTCACCGGCACGCTGTTGGACTGGGCGATCATGAGGGAGGTCATGTTGGAGAAGCCGAACTGGAACTGACCGCTGGTCACCCCCGGCACCACCGCCGCACCGCCCTGCGCGAGGGTCAGGGACAGCTTGAGCCCGTGCTTCGCGTAGAAGCCCTTCTTCTGGCCCAGGTAGAGCGGGGCGACATCGACGATGGGGATGAGGCCCACCTTGACGGAGGTGGTGGAGCCGGAGGAGTCGGGGCCGTCCGACCCCCCGGAGTCGGACGAGCCGCAGGCCGACGCGACGAACAGGACGGATACGGCCGTGAGGCCGACGAGCAGACGACGCATGACTCCCCCTGTGAGAGTTTGTGCGCGAACAGCGCGAACGTGCTGACCGGGAACGTAGGGCCCAGGGGAAGTCATGGTCAATGCCCGTGCAGTCACGAGGTGTTGACAGTGTTGTTGACAGTGCGTGTTCGGGGGTTCGGTTCGGGGGTGGGGTTCGGTTCGGGGGCTCGGTCAAAGATCCAGTACGAGCCGCTTCCCGTGGCACCGGGAGACACAGACGAGCATCGTCTCCCCGGCCGCCCGCTCCGCCTCGGTGAGCACCGAGTCCCGGTGGTCGGGCATGCCCTCCAGCACCTCCGTCTCACAGGTGCCGCAGGTGCCCTCCGCGCACGAGTACAGCACCTCGACGCCGGCCGCGCGCACGGCGTCCAGCACGGAGACGTCCGGCGGGACCGCGACGGTACGGCCACTGCGGGCGAGTACGACCTCGAACTCTCCGTTCGCGACCGCGAGTTGCTCCTTGGGATGGAAGCGTTCCGTCCGCAGGATCCGCGGTGGGCACCGCCCCTCGACCGCGTCCAGCAGCGGGCCGGGACCGCAGCAGTAGACGAGCGTGCCGTCCGGTACGCCGTCCAGTACCGGGGCGAGGTCGAGCAGCCCGGTCTCGTCCTCGGGGGCGAGGGTGACCCGGTCGCCGTAGCGGGCCAGTTCGCCGGTGAACGCCATGGCGGCGCGGGTGCGGCCGCCGTAGAGCAGCGTCCAGTCGGCGCCCGCCCGGTCGGCGGCGGCCAGCATCGGCAGCAGCGGGGTGATGCCGATGCCGCCGGCGACGAACCGGTAGCGCGCGGCGGGCTCCAGCGGGAAGTGGTTGCGCGGCCCGCGCACCCGCACCGTGCCGCCCCGCCGCAGGTGCTCGTGCACATATGCCGAGCCGCCGCGCCCCGCCGTCTCGCGCAGCACGGCGATCCGCCACACCGCCCGGTCGGCCGGGTCGCCGCACAGCGAGTACTGCCGTTCCAGCCCCGGGCCGAGCACGACGTCGAGGTGCGCGCCCGGCTGCCAGCCGGGCAGCGGTTCGCCGAGCGGATGGCGCAGGGTGAGCGCCAGCACCCCGTCGGCCACCAACTCGACAGAAGTCACGAGGAGTTCACCGTCGAAGGTCATGCTTCGGTCTCCTGTGCTGCTTCGTGGCCGCGCGGGTGGGCCAGCATCCACTTCCACATCGCGACCGGGTCCTCGGCGCTGTGCTCGGCACCGCAGTGACAGGTGCCGTGCAGCACGTCGGTGCCGGGCAGCCAGTCGACGCGGTAGACCTCACCCGTCCTCATGAGACCCGCTCCGTCGGCTTGTCGCCCTCCTCGGCCAGCCGGGCCAGGATGCGGCGGGCGGCGAGGCCGCCGGTGTCGATGTTGATGCTCAGCTCCTGGTACCCGGCGCGCTCGGCGCTCAGCGCGCGCTGGAGCAGGGTGAGCGCGTCGACGTCCTGCATGACGACGGTGTGGTTGTTGGCGCGCAGATACTCGGTGACCTCGGGGTCGTCCGTCGCCCAGTCCCGGGAGACCGCCCAGAAGTCGTAGACCTCGCCGTCGCCGGACGGGGTGATTGCGTACGTGATCTCGGTGTGGAAGGCGTGCGGATCGCTGCCGTCGGCCTCGGGCACCACACCGGTCGGCGCGACCCGGCTGTGCAGCAGGTACAGACAGGGCGCGTGGTACTCGATGTCCTGCCAGCGGTCGATCCGCCCCTGGACGCCGGTGGACCGGGCGTAGAACGGCGGGCACTCGGCGTCGTCCATGTGCCGGCTGACCCGGACGAGGCCGGCGCCCTCGTCGACCTCCGTGGTGATGGGGGTCTCGGCGACCTCGGGGGTGCCGATGTAACCGCCGTGCAGATACGTCTCGTGGGACAGGTCGAGGAGGTTGTCGACCAGCAGCCCGTAGTCGCAGTGGATCGGCTCCATGCCGCGCACCGTGACCCAGCCGGGGGCGGCCAGGTGCCGGGCACGGGGGACGGTGTCCGGGTCGGCGAGCGCGGGGTCGCCGATCCACACCCACACCAGTGAGTCCCGCTCGGCCACCGGGTAGGAGGCGACCCGGGCGGTGCGCGGCACCCGTTTCTGCCCCGGCACGTACACACAGGTGCCGGTGGTGTCGTAGGTGAACCCGTGGTAGCCGCACACGATCCGGTCGCCGTCCAGGCGGGTGGGGGCCTCGGAGAGCGGATAGCGGCGGTGCACACAGCGGTCGTGCAGGGCGACCGGGGTGCCGTCCTCCTCGGCGCGGTAGAGCACGAGCGACTCCCCGAGCACGGTCCGGCCGAGCAACTCGCGCCCGACCTCGTGCGCGTAGGCGGCGACGTACCACTGGTTCCGGGCGAAGGCGGTGGTGTGCGGCATGGCGGAGTCCCGTCGTCATCGACGCTGTGTCGGGACCACCCTGCTGACGGTGACACCGCGCGGCAATACGACTTCTGCCTGACGGAAACCTACGTGTCCCTCACCCCCTTGGTGTTCCCGCCCGCTGTGAAGGCCCGCCGCCAGGCCGCGGGCCATGGCCGGCCGCGGTCCGCGCCGGCCGGGACGTGCGCCACCGTGCAGCGGCCGGACGCGGCCAGCCGGCGCGGGTGCTCCGCGGTCTCCTCGCCCCACACCTCGAACCGCAGGGTCATGGACGAGGTGCCGACGTGTTCGATCTCGACCGCCGTGGTGGTGCGCTGGCCGAACCAGAGCCGGGAGCCGTAGTCGACCTCGTACCGCACCCGGGGCGCGACCTGGAAGTACTCCGTGATCCCCAGGCCCCGCACCAGCTCGGCCTCCGCCGCCTCGACGAAACGCACCACCGAGGTGTTGTGGTGGTGCCCGGCCGCGTCGGTGTCCATCCATTCCACCCGGGCGCGGCTGACGGCACGGACGGCGCCGCCCGTGCCGCCGCCCTCAGACAACGGGGGCCGGTGCACGGGTCGGCGTCCAGCGCCGGTGGACGTGCTGCGCGTCCGGGGCCGCCCGCAGCAGCGCGAGCCGGGGTCGCACGGCGTCGGTCCGGGCCGCCGGAGGCTTGCGGCGGCCCGCCCGGAACTGGACCGGCCAGTCCGCGCCCGGCCCCCGGTAGCCCTGTTCGGCCGCCGCGTGCAGGGTCCAGTGCGGGTCGTAGAGGTGGGTGCGGCCCACGGCGCACAGGTCCGCGCGGCCGGCCAGCAGCAGCGAGTTGACGTCGTCGTAGGACGAGATGGCGCCCACCGCGATGACCGCCGTACCGCTCGCGGCGGCCACCTCGTGCCGGATCCGGTCGGCGAACGGGGCCTGGTAGGAACGGCCGTACGCCGGGCGCTCAGCCTTGGCGACCTGCCCCGAGGAGACGTCGATGGCGTCCGCGCCGTGGGCGATGAAGGCGCGGGCCAGTTCGACCGCGTCGTGTTCGGTGGTGCCGTGCGGCAGCCAGTCGGTCGCGGAGAGGCGTACGCCCATCGGCCGCTCCGCGGGCCAGACGGCGCGCACGGCGTCGAACACCTCCAACGGGAAGCGCAGCCGGTTCGCCATGCTGCCGCCGTACTCGTCGGTGCGGTGGTTGGCCGCGGGGGAGAGGAACGACGACAGCAGATAGCCGTGTGCGCAGTGCAGTTCGAGGAGGTCGAAGCCGGCTTCGGCGCCGCGCCGGGCCGCGGCCACGAAGTCCGCGACGACCTGTTCCAGGTCCGCGCGGTCCATCTCCCTGGGCACCGCCGAGCCGGGGCCGTAGGGCACCGCGGAGGGGCCGATCACCTCCCAGTTGCCCGCGGGCAGCGGCTCGTCGATGCCCTCCCACATCGGCCGGGTCGATCCCTTGCGGCCCGAGTGGCCGAGCTGGAGGCCGATCCGGGCGGTGCTGTGCTCGTGCACGAAGGCGACCACCCGGGCCCAGGCGTCCCGTTGCCCGTCCGTCCACAGTCCGGCGCAGCCGGGGGTGATACGGGCCTTCGGGGAGACCGTGACCATCTCCGTCATCACCAGGCCCGCGCCGCCCAGGGCCCGGGAGCCCAGGTGGGTGAGGTGGAAGTCGCCGGGCACCCCGTCGACCGCGGAGTACATGTCCATCGGGGACACGACGACCCGGTTCTTCAGCTCCAGCGCGCCGACCCGGAACGGCTGGAACATCGCGGGCAGCACGGTCGGCCGGCCCTGCGACCGGGCGAACGCCGCGTCCACCCGGTCGGCGAACTCAGGGTCCCGGACCCGGAGGTTGTCGTAGGTGATGCGGCGCGAGCGGGTCAGCAGGTTGAAGCAGAACTGGACCGGCTCCTGCCCGGTGTAGCGGCCGATGTTCTCGAACCACTCCAGGGACGCCTGCGCGGCCCGCTGGGTCGACTCCACCACCGGCCGGCGCTCGGTCTCGTACGCTGCCAGCGCCGCGTCGGCAGTGGGGTGTTCGTGCAGACAGGCGGCGAGGGCGAGGGCGTCCTCCATCGCCAGTTTGGTGCCGGAACCGATGGAGAAGTGGGCGGTGTGCGCGGCGTCACCGAGCAGCACCAGGTTGCCGTCGTGCCAGCGCTCGTTGCGTACGGTGGTGAAGTCGAGCCACTTGGAGTTGTTGGCCAGCAGCCGGTGCCCGGCGAGTTCCTCGGCGAACAGCTCCCCGATCCGCTCGACGGCCCGCTCGTCGGAGACGCCCGGCGGCAGGGCGGCGCCCTCGGCGGTGTCGAAGCCGGCCCGGCGCCAGACGTCCTCGTGCATCTCGACGATGAAGGTCGAGCCGTCGGCGGAGTAGGGGTAGCCGTGGACCTGCATCACCCCCCACGGCGTCTGCTTGACGTGGAACTGGAACGCCTCGAAGACCAGGTCCGAGCCGAGCCACATGTACTTGCTGTGCCGCCGGTCCAGTCCGGGCCCGAAGACGCCGGCGTGGGCGGCGCGCACCGCGGAGTTGGCGCCGTCCGCGCCGATCACCAGGTCGTGGGAGGCGCGCAGCAGGCCGGTGTCCGGGGCGGTGGTGCGGAAGCGCAGGGTGACGCCCAGGTCGCGGCAGCGGTGCTGGAGCAGTGTGAGCAGGTCCCGGCGGCTCATCGCGGCGAAGCCCTGGCCGCCCACGGTGTGGGTCTCGCCGCGGAAGTGGATGTCGATGTCCGTCCAGCGGGCGAACCGCCGGGCCATGGCCGCGGCGATGACGGTGTCGGCGTTCTCGATGCCGCCGAGGGTCTCGTCGGAGAAGACCACGCCGAAGCCGAAGGTGTCGTCGGGGGCGTTGCGCTCCCAGACGGTGATGTCGTGGGCGGGGTCGAGCTGTTTCATCAGGGCGGCGAAGTAGAGCCCTCCCGGGCCACCGCCGATGATCGCGATCTTCAAGGGGGTTCCTCTCACTGCTCGACGACGACCGGGGCGACCGGGGCGGCTGGGGCGACCGGGGCGACCGGGGCGGCCGGAGCGGCTTCGGCGGCCTCGGCGGTCGGTTCGGCGTCGATGATCTTGCGGAGTTCGAAGCGCTGGAGCTTGCCGCTGCTGTTGCGCGGCAGTGCCGTCACGAAGCGCACCTCGCGCGGGTACTTGTACGGCGCCAGCACCCGCTTGACGTGGTCCTGGATCTCCCTGGCCGTCGCGGCGTCACCGGACAGCCCGGCGCGCAGGACGACGAACGCGCAGACCAAGGAGCCGCGCTGGGGATCGGGCCGCCCGACGACCGCCGACTCCAGCACATCGGGATGGAGGTCGATGGCCGCCTCCACCTCGGGGCCGCCGATGTTGTACCCGGAGGAGACGATCATGTTGTCGCCGCGCGCGTGGTAGTGGAAGTAGCCGTCCGCGTCGCGGTGGAAGATGTCACCGGTGACGTTCCAGCCGTTCAGGACGTAGTCCCGCTGCCGCTCGTCGTCGAGGTAGCGGCAGCCCATCGGGCCGATGACGCCCAGCATCCCGGGCTCGCCCGGCGGCAGCGGCGAGCCGTCCGGGCCGAGTACGGCGGCGCGGTAGCCCGGCACCGGCCGGCCGGTGGCGCCGGGCCGGATGTCGTCCCCGGCGGCCGAGACGAAGATGTGCAGCAGTTCCGTGGCACCGATGCCGTCGATGACGCGCAGGCCCACCCGGTCCCGCAGCTGTTCCCAGGTGGTGCGGGGTATGTGCTCACCGGCGGAGACCGCGACGCGCAGTCCGGCGAGCCGGTCCTCCTGGTGCTCGCGCAGGATCGCCCGGTAGGCGGTGGGAGCGGTGGCCAGCACCGTCACCCCGTGCCGCTGGACCAGGCCGGCGAGTTGCGGCGGGGTGGCGGACTCGGTGAGGAGGGCGCAGGCACCGGCGCGCAGCGGGAAGACGACGAGCATGCCCAGCCCGAAGGTGAAGGCGAACGGGGCGGTACAGGCGACCAGGTCGTCCGGTCGCAGCTTCAGCAGATGGCGGCCGAAGGTGTTGTCGATGGAGAGCACATCGCGGTGGAAGTGCATGGTGATCTTCGGGACGCCGGTGCTGCCGGAGGTCGGTCCGAGCAGGGCGACGTCGTCGGCGGCGGTGTCGACGGCGGTGAACTCGCCCGACTTCGCCGCGGCGCGGGCCACCAGGTCCTCGGGGCCCGGTCCGCCGTACGCGACGATCCGCAGGGCGGGCAGCACACTGTCGCGCACGGCCGCGATGTCGTCGGTGAAGCGGTGGTCCACCAGGGCGACGGAGGGCCGGGTGCGCTCCGCGACCGGTGCGATCTCGCGGGCCCGCAGCGCGGCCATCGTGGTCACCACGACCCCGCCGGCCTTCAGCACGCCGAGCCACGCGGCCACCGTCCAGGGGGTGTTGGGGGAGCGCAGCAGCACCCGTTCGCCGGGCACCAGGCCGAGGTCCTCGGTCAGCACCTGCGCGACCTGGTTGGCGCGGGTGCGCAGTTCGCCGTAGGTCCACACCTCGCCCTCGGGGGTGCGCAGCGCGAGCCGGCCGGCGCCGAAGGCGGCCAGGGGTTTGTCGATGAGTTCGGTGGCGGCGTTCAGCCGGTCCGGGTAGCGCAGTTCCGGGGTGCTGAACTCGATTGTCGGCCACAGCGCGGCGGGCGGCAGATGGTCGCGGGTGAAGGTGTCCACATGGGCCGAGGACGTGGGAGACAGCGGGAGAGCCAACGGAAGAATCCTTCCGGGAGCCGCCGATCGGGTCGGCGGTCAGGCGGGGCGGATCATGCCCTCCTGGACGGCGGTGGCCAGGTGACGGTGGTCGCGCGTGAAGAAGCGGCCCGTGCCCAGGCCGCGGCCGGCGTCGCCGGCCACCGCTTCCTGGACGTAGAGAAGCCAGTCGTCCACCGGTCCCGGCCGGTGGAACCACATGGCGTGGTCGAGGCTGGCGGTGACCAGCCCGGGGCGCGTCCAGGGCAGGCCCAGGACGCGGAGGACGGGTTCGAGGATCGTGTAGTCGCAGACGTAGGCCAGGGCGGCGCGGTCCCGCTGCTCGGCGGTGAGTCCCGGCACGGGGCGCAGCGCGTCGAACGGCCTGATCCACACCGCCTGGTGGGGCTGCCGGGCCCCGTCGACGGTGAGGTACACCGGGCCGGGCACGTGCCGCAGGTCGAAGCCGCGGCCGCCGGACCAGTAGGCCCGGACCGGGTCGGGTACGGTACCGCCCGGCCGGGCGGCGAGGTACTCCGCCGCGCTGGGCAGTTCCTCGGGGCCGGGCACCTCGTCGGTCAGCGGGGCGTGGTACGAGCCACCCGCCGCGCCGGCGGCGAAGCCGGCCAGGCAGACGTAGAGCACCTTGCCGTTCTGGTAGCCGCGCACCTGGCGGGTGCTGTACCCGCGTCCGTCGCGCAGCACCTCCACCTCGTAGCGGATCTCGGCGCCGATCTCGGCCGGACGCAGGAAGTAACTGTGCAGCGAGTGCGGTGACTTGCCGTCGGTGACCGACCGGGTCGCGGCCGCCGCCGCCTGGGCGACCAGGTCCCCGCCGTAGGCCTTGGGCCAGGGACAGGGCTGGGTGACGGCGGTGAAGGCGAGGTCGAAGTGAAGGGGTGAGGTGGGCTTCAGGGTGATCGCGTCGGTGAAGACGGCCGAGGTGGGCGGGGCGGGAGGGTGCTGGCTCATGTGCGGTTCAGCCAGTCGGGCAGCGCGCCGTCCGCCACGTCCGGCAGGTTGACCACGATGTTCTCCGGGGTGCGGGCGGTCATCCACACCAGGGGCCGGCTGCGGGAGAGGTTGCACTCGACGTGCGGCATGAACGGCGGTACGAACACCCAGTCGCCCTCCGCCATGTCGAGGTAGTCCGCGAACTTCTCGCCGAAGTAGATGCGGGCCCGGCCCGACAGCACGTACCCGCCGGTCTCGGCCTCGCCGTGGTGATGGCTGACCGAGCGGTAACCGGGCTCGTTGCTGACCTTGCCGTACCACAGCCGGGTGGCCGGGGTGTGCCGGGCGCTGACCCCGGAGACGCGGACCGCGCCGCCGGAGTCGGCGGTGCCGGTGTCCTCCGCGCCGGCGCGGGTGACGACGGGGGCGACGATCCCGTCGGGCAGCCGGTACATCGAGTTGTCGCCGTGCAGCCGGTACTTGCTGAGGTCGGGCTCCATCTTTCGGCTCCGTTCCACGGTGCGTGACGGCGGGGATGCCTGGTGGCTGAAGGGGGCGTGTCCGAGGACGCGCGGTGCAGGGGGTGCGGACGGCGACTGTGCCGTTCCCGCCGAGGGTCGTGGGCCGCGTGGGCCGCGCTCGTCGGCGTGCGGTCGGCGGAAGCCGGACCCTGTTGTGTCTCGTATTCTTCACGATCGTCATTTATTGTCAATGCCTCCGGTGAAGTACCGGAGCCCGCGCCCCTCGTTGTGGAGGCCCCATGAAGCCCGTCGCAGTGAACCCGGCCGCCCTGCCCGCCCCGCGCGGCTACTCGCACGGCACCCTGATCGGCAACACGCTGCATCTGGGGGGACAGACAGCGCTCGACGCCGACATGAAGATCGTTCCGGGCGGTATCGTCGAACAGTTCCGGCAGGCGTTCGGCAACGTGCTCACCACGCTGCGCGCGGCCGGCGGTGAACCGGAAGACCTGGTCAGCATCACCCTCTACCTCACCGACATCCCCGGTTACCAGGCACGGGGCCGGGAGATCGGCGAGGTCTGGCGCGAGCTGGCGGGGCCGGTCTACCCGGCCATGGCCGGCATCGGCTGCACGGCGCTCTGGCAGCCCGAGGCGATGATCGAGATCCTCGGCGTGGCGGTGCTCCCGGACCACCGGCTGACCGGGCCGGGCCCGCTCCCGCGCCGGGGCGGGGCCACCGCCTGACCGCCGTCCCGCCCGGTCCCGCCCGGTCCCGCCCCGGTCGCCGGCCAGGGGGCGGGAGCGGGGCGGCGGTGGTGGCGGTGGTCGCGAACCGCCGGGTGCCACCGGGGCCGGGTCCGTCATACTGACCTGCGTGAATGAGCCGCAGGGAACCCGATCCAGCACCGCCCGTCGCTCGCGTACCGTGCTGGTGACCTTCTTCGGATCGGTGGTCCGCAAGATGGGCGGCTGGATGCCGATAGCCGGCTCCGTCGAACTGCTCACGCTGTGCGGCCTCGACGCCTCCAGCGTGCGTACGGCGGTGTCCCGGCTCAAGCAGCGCGGCTGGCTCGCCGCCGAGACCAGGGCCGGCGTCCGCGGCTACCGCCTCACACCGACGGCCCTGGAGGCGCTCGCCGCCGGGGACGAGGTGATCTGGCACGCCCGGCAGCCGGCCGACCTGGCCGACGGCTGGTGCGTGGTCAACTTCTCGGTGCCGGAGTCCGCCCGTGCCAAGCGTCATCAACTCCGCTCCCATCTCAACGCGTTGGGTTTCGGCAACATCGGCTCGGCGGTGTGGATCGCGCCCGCGCGCATGCTTGCGGCGGCCCGGCGGGCCATCGAGGAACTCGGCCTCACCGACAGCTGCGCGGTCTTCGTCGGCGAGTACGTGGCGGGGCCGCGCCTGCGCGAACTCGTCCGCACCGGGTGGGACCTCGGCGAGATCGACCGCCAGTACCGCGAGTTCCTCGACGGCTACGGCGCGGAGGCGGACCGGCTCGCGGAGCGCGCCGTCATCGCGGGCGCGGACGCCTTCGTCGGCTATCTCGCCGTGGTGGACCACTGGCGCAAGCTGCCGTTCCGTGATCCCGGGCTGCCGTCCGAGGTGCTGACCGACGACTGGAGCGGCCCCGCCGCCGTCCGGGTCTTCGAGCGCATGGTCGCGACTCTGGAGGGACGGGCGCTGGCGTACGCCGCGCGGCACTGGCCGTCCGGCGAGAGCGACGGCTGACGCGGCGCGGCGCGGCCGGGCCCGGCCGTCAGCGGGTGAAGCGGACCGTGTTGCGCAGCGTTCCCACACCGGTGATCCCGGTCTCGACCACATCCCCGTCGGCGAGGAACCGCTGCGGCGCGCGGGCCACCCCGACCCCGCCGGGCGTGCCGGTGAGTACCAGATCACCGGGGCGCAGCACGGTGAACGCCGAGATGTAGGACAGGAGTTCGGCCGGGTCGAAGACGAGCGTGCGGGTGTTGCCGCGCTGCACCTCCTCGCCGTTGACCCGGCACACCACCGCCAGGCCTGCCGACGGGTCCAGCTCGTCGGGGGTGACGACGACGGGGCCGGTCGGGGTGGAGCGGTCCCACGCCTTGCCCTGGAACCACTGGGTGGTCCGGTACTGCCAGTCGCGTACCGAGATGTCGTTGGCGACGGTGTACCCGGCGATCGCCGCCCGCGCGGTGGGCCGGTCGGCGCGGCGCAGGACCGCTCCGACCACCACGGCGAGTTCGGCCTCCCAGTCGACCTGGAGCCCGCCGGGCAGCACGAGGTCCGACTCCGGACCGGTCAGGGTGTCGGCGTACTTGGCGAAGAGGGTGGGATGGGCCGGCCGCGCGCGGCCGGTCTCCCGGATGTGGTCGCCGTAGTTGAGCCCGCAGCAGACCACCTTGCCGGGATGCGGCAGCGGCAAGGTGGGCGAACCGTCCGTCACCGGCTCCCCCGGGTGGGCGGCGGCCCGCGCGAGGGTGGTCGTGCCCAGCAGTTCGGACAGGTCGGCGGCGGGCAGCCGGTGCCAGGTGTCCGCGATGCGGACCGCGGCGGTGGTGCCGTCCGGTCCGGTGAGAGTGGCGAAGCGCATGGGCGTGCTGCCTCCATCGTGTGTCCCGTTAATTTCACGGGCGTCACAGCTAGATCAAGTAGAGGTGTGGCGAGTGCTGGATGCCGGGCGGGACGACCGGGTCACACGTCGGTCAGGCGGAGTCCCGCGTGCGCCTGGTAGCGGCGGTTGACGGAGATCAGGTTGGCGACCAGCGACTCGACCTGGTGGGCGCCTCGCAGCCGCCCGGCATAGACGCCCCGCATGCCGGTGATGCGGCCGACCAGCGCCTGGACGGTCTCCACGTCGGCGCGGACCTCGCCGAGCACCATCACATCGGTGTCGATCGCCTCTATGCCGGGGTCTTTCAGGAGTACCGCGGACAGGTGGTGGAAGGCGGCGGTGACCCGGCTGTCGGGGAGCAGCGCGGCGGCCTGTTCGGCGGCGCTGCCCTCCTCGGGCCGGAGCGCGTAGGCGCCCTTCTTGTCGAAGCCGAGCGGGTTGACGCAGTCCACCACGAGTTTCCCGGACAGCTCCGCGCGCAGGGCGGTGAGGGTGTCGCCGTGTCCCTCCCAGGGCACGGCGACGATCACCACGTCACTGCGGCGGGCGGTCTCGGCGTTGTCGGCGCCCTCGACGCCGAGGCCGATCTCCTCGGCGGCGGCGAGGGCGCGCTCGGCGGCCCGGGAACCGACGATCACTTTCTGGCCGGCCCGGGCGAGGCGGTAGGCCAGGCCCATGCCCTGCGGCCCGGTCCCGCCGATCACGCCGACGACCAGGCCGGATACGTCGGGGAGGGCCCAAGGGTCCTTGGCGGCGGGCGTACCGGCGGGCGTGCCGGGGTGCTGGGGGAGATGAGGGGAAGTCATGGCGCGACCGTACGTACCGCTCGTTAAAGTTGAGTTTCACATCCGTGTCGGCCGTCAAAGAAGCGATACCTTGAGCCTCGCACCAAGCAGACGGAGGTCGTACCGGTGAACATCAAGAACGGTGAACGCCCCCTTGAGGACGGCATCGACACGGACTTCAGCGGGGCTCTCGACTACGGCGGCTATCTGGACCTGGACCGGATCCTCGGCGCCCAGCACCCGCTCAGCACACCGGCCCACCACGACGAGATGCTGTTCATCATCCAGCACCAGACGACGGAACTCTGGCTCAAGCTGATCCTGCACGAACTGCTGTCGGCCCGGTCCCTGCTGGACTCGGACCGGCTGGCCCTCGCGCTCAAGCGCCTGGCCCGGGTCAAGAAGGTGCTGCGCACCATGACCGAGCAGTGGCGGGTGCTGGCCACCCTGACCCCCAGCGAGTACGCCGGGTTCCGGGACTCCCTCGCCTCGTCGTCCGGGTTCCAGTCGTACCAGTACCGGGCGGTGGAGTTCCTGCTGGGCAACAAGAACGAACGCATGCTGGCCGTCTTCGAGTCCCGGCCCGAGGTGCACCGGACCCTCAGCACGCTGCTCGACGAACCCACCCTGTACGACGCCTTCCTGCGGCTGCTGGCCCGCCGGGGCCACGCCGTTCCCGAGTCGGTCCTCGGCCGCGACGTGCGCCGCGCCTGGGTCGAGGTGGACGAACTGGTGCCGGTCTTCCGGGAGGTGTACGAGGACACCGAGGCCGCCTGGGACGTCTACCAGGCGTGCGAGGACCTGGTCGACCTGGAGGACGCCTTCCAGGCCTGGCGGTTCTGGCACCTGCGCACCGTCCAGCGCACCATCGGCCTCAAACGCGGCACCGGTGGGTCGAGCGGCGTGGGATTCCTCCGCCAGGCCCTCGACCTGACCTTCTTCCCCGAACTGCTCAGCGTCCGCACCGCGATCGGCAGTTGATCCCCGGCTCCCGGCGAACCGGCCCCGCCCCGTTCACCGACCGGGCGGCAGTCGCCGTCCCCACCCACCCCACCCACCCCGGAGGTCGACTCCCTTGATCACCGACAGCACCGCACCCGACGCGTCCGCCGCCGAGGCGTTGCTCGGCCAGGCGGCCCGGCTGGACGCGGAGGATCCGCTCGCCCCGCTGCGCGAGCGCTTCGTGGACCCGGGCGAGGACCTGGTCGCCTACTTCGACGGCAACTCCCTGGGCCGGCCCCTGACCGTCACCCGGGAACGGCTGGCCCGGTTCGTCGACGAGACCTGGGGCGCGCGGCTGATCCGCGCCTGGGACGAGAGCTGGATGGACTCGCCCACCGACGTGGGCGACCTGATCGGCCGGGTCGTGCTGGGCGCCGCCCCCGGCCGCACCGTGGTGGCCGACTCGACGACCGTCCTGCTGTACAAGCTGTGCCGGGCGGCGGTACGGGCCCGGCCCGGACGCGGTGAGATCGTCCTGGACCGGGAGAACTTCCCGACCGACCGGTTCGTCGCCGAGGGCGTGGCCGAGGAGTGCGGGCTGCGGCTGCGCTGGATCACCCCCGATCCCGAGGCGGGCGTGACACCGGAGCAGGTGGCCCGGGAGGTCGGCGCCGACACCGCGCTGCTGCTGCTCAGCCACGTCGCCTACCGGTCCGGCCACCTGGCCGACCTGCCCGCGATCACTACGCTCGCCCACGACGCCGGCGCCCTGGTGCTGTGGGACCTGTGCCACTCGGCCGGAGCGGTACCGCTGCGCCTGGACGCCTGGAACGTCGACCTCGCGGTGGGCTGCACCTACAAGTACCTCAACGGCGGCCCCGGTTCACCCGCCTTCGGCTACGTCGCCGAGGAACTCCAGGCCGAACTGCGCCAGCCCGTGCAGGGCTGGATGGGGGCCGCCGACCCGTTCGCGATGGCGGACACCTACCGGCCCGCGGCGGGCATCCGCCGGGTGATCAGCGGCACCCCGCCGGTGGTGGGCATGCTGCCGATGCGCGACATGCTGCACCTGATCGACGAGGCGGGCATGGACGCGGTGCGCCGCAAGTCGGTCGCGCTGACGCAGTACGCCCTCGCCCTGGCCGACCACCTTCTGGTGCCGCTCGGCGTGCGGATCGCCACCCCCCGCGACCCGGACCGGCGCGGCAGCCACGTCAGCCTCGACCACCCGGCGTTCAAGGAGGTCACCGCGGACCTGTGGGAGCGGGGCGTGATCCCCGACTTCCGGCCGCCGCGCGCCCTGCGCATCGGACTGTCACCGCTGAGCACCGGCTTCACCGAAGTGGCCCGCGGACTGGCCGAGATACACCGGGCGCTGCTGCGGGCGGAGGCGGCGTGAGCGTCATCCTGGACGACATGGACGCACGTCCCGGGAGCGCCACCTCGCTGCTGCGGACCGTAGTGGGCACCTACCTGCGCGGCATGGGCGGCTGGATCGCCGTCTCCCACCTGGTGGAACTGATGGACACCGTCGGCGTGTCGGCGCCCCGCACCCGCACCGCGCTCAGCCGTGTGAAGGCCAAGGGACTGCTGGTGGCCGAGGTCCGGGACGGCGTGCCCGGCTACCGGCTGCTGCCCGAGGCCGTGCCCATGCTGGTACGCGGCGACCGCCGGATCTACACCCCCCGGTGGATGGCCGAGGGCGACCGCTGGTGCCTGATCTCCTACTCGGTGCCCGAGGAGAACCGCAGCCTGCGCCATCAACTGCGGCGCAGGCTCTACTGGATCGGCTGCGGCTCGGTGTCACCCGCGCTGTGGGTGTGCCCCGAGTACCTGGCCGACGAGGTGCGGGAGATCCTCGACGACCTCGGCCTGAGCCGCAGCGCCACCCTCTTCCTCGCCGACGAGGTGCGCGGCCCCGGAACCCTGGCGGAGCGGGTCGCCACCTGGTGGGACCTGGACGCGATCGGCGACCTGCACGAGGCGTTCCTGTCCGCGCACGGCGAGCAGATCCGCGCGCTGGGCGACGAACCCGAACCCGAACGGGCCTTCGCCACCTGGATCACCAGCCTGGACACCTGGCGGATCATCCCCTACCTCGACCCCGGCCTGCCCGCCGCGCTGCTGCCCGAGGACTGGCCGGGCAAGGAGAGCATCCCGCTCTTCCGCACCCTCCAGCGGACCGTCCTCACCCACGCCACCGCCCATGTCCGCGCGGTGACCGGACGGGACCGGCCGCGCACCGGTTCCGCCGACCAGGCACAGGAGAAGCCATGACCCCCTTGATCCCCACGGCGGCCGACACCCGGGTGGTCCGCGCGGCCTTCGCCGGTTTCCCCTCCGGAGTCGTCGCGCTGTCGGCCCGCCTGACGGACGGCCCGTCGGTGCTGATCGCCTCCTCGTTCACCGTGGGCGTCTCCCTGGACCCGCCGCTGGTGTCGTTCGCGGTGCGCGACGGATCACGCACCTGGCCCGCGCTGCGCACCGCCGGGCGGATCGGTGTCTCGGTGCTGGGCGCCGACCAGGGCGCCCTGTGCCGGCGGCTGGCCTCACCCGACCACACCACCCGCTTCGCCGACGAGCCGGTGGACGTCACCGCGGAGGGCGCCGTCTTCTTCCCCGGGGCGCCGGTCTGGCTGGACTGCTCGGTGTACGAGGAGGTCCCGGCCGGCGACCACCGGGTGGTACTGCTGGAGGTGCACCGCCTGTGGCACGACAGCGCCGCCGAGCCGCTGGTGTTCCACGGCTCCGCCTTCCGCAGGCTGGCGTCGTGACCCCCCAGACCCCCCAGACCCCCCAGACCCCCCAGACCCCCCAGACCCCCCAGACCCCCCAGACCACCCCCGGACCCGCCCGCCACCTCCTGCTGCTGGACGGCCGGCAGTTTCGGCGCCGCCCCGGCCACTGGCAGGGCCTGCTCGCCGAACAACTGGCCGGCGAGGGCTGGACCGTCGAGTACCTCACCCTGCCCGCACCGGACGCGCCGCGCCGGGCGGCCTGGACGGCGGCGGTCCGGCGCGAACTGCGGCGGACCCCGGGATGTGTCGTCGCCGCCCACGGACTGGCCGCCCTGCTCTGGCTGCGGCTCGCCGAGGAACCGGCCGGCCCCGCGCTGCCGCCGGCGGCCCGCGTGCTGCTGGTCGCGCCGCCCGCGCCGGACCGCGCCGCCGGCGACCTGGCCGGCCCGCTGACCGCCGACGCCGCCGCGGTACGGGCGCTGTCCGAGGTGCCGCCGCTGCTGGTCCACGCGGCCGACGACCCCTGGGCGCCGACCGGGGCCGACCGGCTCTACGCCCGGCCGCTCGGCCTGCCGGTGATCACCCTCGACCGGGGCGGCCACCTCAACGAGGCCGACGGATACGGCCCCTGGCCCCAGGCCACGACCTGGGCCCGCACCGGCACCTGGCGCACGAACCCGGCCCCGCTGGTGCCGGACCCCCCACCCGCAGCCGGGCCCGGCGCACCGGACCCCGCCGCCCCGCCGGTGCGGGTGAACGGCCCCGGTCCGCTCCTGGAGGCGATCGGTGCCGCACACCGGCCCACGGGACGCCGGTGCGGCATCCTGCTGGGGACGCCCGTCGACCCGGTCACCGAGGCCGGTGTGGTCCAGCTCCTGATCCGGCACGGCCAGCTGCCCGCGCGGTGGCTGGCCCGGCCCCGCCCGCGCCCCGGCGAGAGCGGGCCGCGCCCCGCCGACCTGGCCGACTTCATCCGCCGCTACGGCCACGAGTACACCGTCGCCGTCGTGGCCGAACCGCCGAGCGGCGCCGAGCGCGACGCGCTGCGCGCCGCCGCGCACGCCGAAGGCTGCGCCCTGCTGCTGACTCCTGCTGCTGACCCCTGCTACTGACCTAACGGTTTCATGACGGCCATCAAGTAAGTGATACATGCGTGAAATCACTACGTCACCCGTGGCACATCCCGCTCCATCAATGTCGTAGCACCCTGAGAACGGACCATGCCATGACTGACTTCCGCACCCGTGGCTCCCGGGCCGGGCGCGCCACCGTCGCCCTCACCGCCCTGCTGGCCGCCGGCACCCTGGTGACCGGCTGTTCCTCCGCCTCCGACACCGCGAGCGCCGCCGACAGCTCACCGAAGGCGGAGTACGACAAGACCCTCAACGCGCTGCTGCCCGCCTCGATACGCAAGGCCGGCACCGTCAAGCTGGGCGCGCTTTGGGAGACGCCCCCGCTGATCAGCGTGACCACCTCGGACACCAGCACACCGGTGGGTGTCGCCCCCGACATCGCCGCGGCCGTCGGAGACATCCTCGGTGTCTCCGTCACCTGGAAGAACATGCAGTGGCCCGCCCAGCTCCCGGGCGTCCAGTCCGGCGCCGTGGACGCGCTGTGGGGCCAGGTCACCGACACCGAGGAACGCGAGAAGTCGGTGGTCGACCTGGTGCCCTTCTACAAGTCGACCGAGTCGCTGCTCCTGCTGGACAAGGACAAGGACGGCATCTCGGCCCTGGCCGACCTGTGCGGCAAGAAGGTCGGTGTGCCGGTCGGCTCGGTGCAGACCGCCGCCGTCAAGGCCGCCAGCGAGAAGTCCTGCGGCTCCGACCCGATCGAACTCGCCGAGTACCCGGGAGCGACGGCCGCGATCAGCGCGGTCAAGGCCGGCACCGTGTTCGCCTGGCTGGACGACACCACCAGCCAGGACAAGGCGGTCGCGGCCGGTTCCGGCACCTTCGGCGAAGTACTCGTACCGGAGGACGAACTGCCGGCCAGCTACAACGCCATCGCCGTCGGCAAGAACCAGGCGGGTCTGGCCAAGGCGTTCGCGGGAGCCCTCAAGAAGCTCATCGCGAACGGCGACTACAAGAAGATCATGACGACGAACGACGTGCCGAGTGCCCAGGTCACCTCCGCCGAGGTCGAGATCAACCCCATGACCGGCACCGCTGCCGGCACCAAGGCCGGCTGACCCCGCCCGCACCCCTCCGCCCCGTCCGCCGCCCGCCCGGCCCGGCCGCGCCCGACGAGGCGACCGCGACC
>NZ_JBQOUX010000055.1:0-49989 GCF_052216785.1 Streptomyces sp. JW3
GAAGCACCGTAAGGTGTGGAGTTGACTGGTACTAATAGGCCGAGGGCTTGTCCTCAGTTGCTCGCGTCCACTGTGTTGGTTCTGAAACCACGAACAGTCTTTTCTGGCTGTTGTTTCATAGTGTTTCGGTGGTCATAGCGTAGGGGAAACGCCCGGTTACATTTCGAACCCGGAAGCTAAGCCTTACAGCGCCGATGGTACTGCAGGGGGGACCCTGTGGGAGAGTAGGACGCCGCCGAACAAATCTTATAAAGAGCGGGACCCGGAACTTCCGTTCCGGGTCCCGCTCTTTTTTGTTTTCTGTCACTTGGTGTTCACGTTCCGCAACGACCATCCAGAGCATGAGTACTGCCGCAATGCTCAGGGCCGCCGGTGTCGGAGTCGGTGACGAGGTCGTCGTGCCGGCCTTCGGGAACGTGGAAGTCGCCGAGGCCGTCGCCCTCGCCGGTGCGATGCCAGTGTTCGCCGACATAGATCCGGTGACCTACTGCCTCGATCCCGCCGCCGTCGAAGCGGTCGTGGGACCACGGACCGCAGCCGTCGTGGCCGTCCACCGATTCGGCCGGCCGGCCGACCTGAAACGGCTGCACGACCTGGGGCAACGGCACGGGCTGCTGGTGTTGCAGGAGAGCGAACCGGGGGCGCCGTCCGACGAGATAGCGCAGCGCAGGCAGCGGGCCGCCTACCTCGACACGAGGCTTCGGGGGGTGCGCACACCTGATGGCGGTGACGGGCACACCTATGGGCAGTACGTGGTGCGGGTGCTCGGCAACGGGCGGCCGGACCGGGACGCGTTCGCGCGGGCCGTGCGCGGCCGGGGTGTCGAGTGCCGGGTGCCGGTGAAGACGCCCGTGCACCGGCTGCCCGAATTCCGGCGCTGTGTCGCGCTGCCGGAGACCGAACGGGCCGCCGACGAGACCCTCGCGCTGCCCGTCGACGCCTCGCTGACCAAGCGGGACATGCAGCGGATCGTGTCCGCGTGCAATGCGCTCGGCGGACTGCTCCAGACCGCTGTTTGAGGTGGTTGGGAGCATGGCTGTGTTCGGGGTATGATCTATTCCGTTGCCGCGAGGGAAACCTCGAAAAGCGACCGGCCCCCATAGCTCAGTCGGCAGAGCGTCTCCATGGTAAGGAGAAGGTCAACGGTTCGATTCCGTTTGGGGGCTCCAGCAGAGCAGTAGAGCCAAAGAAAAGGCCCCGCCCGATTGGGCGGGGCCTTTCTCATGCCCTCAGTCCGTGTGCGGCTCGGGGACCCGCATGGCCAGGATCGCCATGTCGTCGGACGGGGCGTCCGACGCGAAACGCTCCACCGCGCGCATGATGCGGGCCGCCACCGCACCGGCCGTCAGACCCGTGCAGGTGGTGAGGACGTCGGCGAGGCCGTCGTCGCCCAGCATGCGGGTGCCCTCGCGGCGCTCGGTGACCCCGTCCGTGACACAGAGCAGCACGTCGCCCGGGTCGAGGGTGACCGTCTGCTCGTACAGCTCCAGATCCTCTATGACGCCGAGCAGCGGCTGCGGTTCGGCGGCCGGTTCCACCGTGCCGTCCTGGCGGAGGCGGAGCGGGAGCGGGTGGCCGGCGCAGACGACCTTGAGTTCGGCGCTGCCGTCCTCCAAGGGGCGCATCTCGCCGTACAGGAGGGTCAGGAAGCGGCTGCGGGCTCCCTCATCGAGGATGGCCGAATTCAGACGTTCCAGGACCGCGGGGCCGCTGAGGCCCTCGCGGGCCAGCAGGCGCAGGGCGTGCCGGGCCAGGCCGGTGACCGCCGCCGCGTTCGGGCCCGTACCGCAGACGTCGCCGATGGCGAAGCCGTAGACGCCGTCGCGGATGGTGAACAGATCGTAGAAGTCGCCGCCGACCTCGTTGCCCTCGCCGGCCGCGCGGTAGATGACCTCCACCTCGACGCCCTGGATGCGCAGGAGTTCGGGGGGCAGGAGGCTGCGCTGGAGGGCCTGGCTGATGGCCGTGCGCTCCGAGTAGAGGCGGGCGTTGTCCAGGGCCAGGGCGGCGCGGCGGGAGAGGTCCTCGGCCAGTTCCAGGATCTCCTGGCGGAAGTGCTCGTCGGTCGGTTTGCCGAGGGTCAGCATGCCGATGACGCGGTTGCGGGCGACCAGCGGGAGGACGACCGTCTCGCCGCCGACCGCGGCGGCGGTGGCGAGGGTCGGGCCGATGCCCGGGGTGACCTGGCGGGTGGGCGTGCTGCTGAGACCGAGGCTGCGCATGGAGCTGCGGAGCGCCGCCTGGTGGGCGATCTCACCGGGGATGGCCCAGACCCGGGCGCCGGGAGTGGGGACCGGGTCGGGTGGGGAGACCTTGGAGAGCAGGGACTTGATGCCGTCGATGAGCTCCTCGTCCTCGTGCAGGACGTAGGAGAGATACGGCTCGGAGGCCTGGTCGGCGATGGTGTAGACGGCGCACCAGGTGGCCAGGGTGGGGACCGTCATCTGGGCCATCAGGGCGAGTGTCTGGTCGCGGTCCAGGGTGCCGGCGAGCAGATCGGACGCCTCGACGAGGAAGCTGAGGGAACCGCGACGCAGCCGCTCCAGTTCTCCCAGGCGGGCGGACTCGACGGCCAGGGCGATGCGGTCGGCGGCGAACTGGAGGCGCAGCGCCTCCTCGTTGGTGTAGCGGCCCGACGCCTCCGCGGCGACGCCGAGGGAGCCGGTGAGCCGGCCCTCGACCTTGAGCGGGACGGTGACCACCGAGCGCATGCCGGTGCCGCCCAGCAGCGGTACGGCGCCCGGTACGGCGGCCAGGTCGTCGTGGACGGCCGGCATCCGGGCCGAGCCGTAGCGGCCGGGACCGGCCTCCACGGGGACCCGGGCGAAGCGCTGGCGGGCGGAGGGCAGGCCGGTGGAGGCGCGGACCTCCAGTTCCGTCTCGTCGTCGGTGGCCAGCAGCAGGAAGGCGGCGTCGCCGTCGAGCATGTCGCGGGCCCGCTCGACCGTGCGCTGGAGCAGGCCGTCGAGGTCGTCCGGGGCGGGGGAGCCGATGAAGACTTCGAAGGGGTCGGTGTTCTGGCCCTCGGCGGAGGTGTTCGTGTCGGAGGCCGGGACCCGCAACGGGGTCTGGAGCACCGCGCGTTCATGGTCGCGGACGAGGAGGCAGACCGTGGACGGTTCGCCGCCGGTGTCGCGGACCCGCAGGTGGGAAGCGTAGACGGGGGTGATGCGGCCGCTGGCGCCGCGGATGCCGTAGCTGCCCTCCCAGCGGGACAGCCGCAGGGCCTCGACGATGCCGGTGCTGGTGCCGGGGGTGTGCGGCCAGGCGGCGAAGTCGGTCAGCGGCTTGCCGGTGACCTGCTCGGCCCGGTAGCCGAAGAGGTCCTCGGCGTCCTCGTTCCACGCGGTGATCGCGCCGGCCCGGTCGATCTGGACGACGGCGACCCGGACCCGGCCGTCGGCGAGCGGCAGCAGGGCGGCCGGCAGCGCGGGCCCGGCGGCACGGGTGCCGACGGGGCGCTCGGGCAGCGTGAGCCGGAACCAGACGGTCTTGTGGGTGGGCGTGTACTCGACGCCCCAGCGGTCGGCGAGGGCCGCGCAGAGCTGGAGGCCGCGGCCGCCCTCCCGGTCCGGGCTGCCCATGTTGGCGGGCGACGACTGGAGCGGAACCTCGCGCTCCGGGTAGTGGTCGGCCACCTCCACCCGTACGCCTTCGTCGCTGCGCAGGCAGACGACGTTGGCGGCGGTGCCCGCGTGCACCACGGCGTTGGTGACGAGTTCGCTGGTCAGCACCACGGCGTCGTCGACGATGTCGGCGTGTCCCCAGCCCTGGAGCGTGTCCCGGACGAAGGCGCGGGCGCTCGCGACCGATCGCCCGACGGGCTCGAAGCTGGCGGCCGCGCGCGCGGTGATCACAGAACTCCTCGAACCTCTCTGTCCCTGCGGGGCTCCGCCGGCCGGATCGTGCCGCTGCTGCGGCAGACCTTCCGTCGGCTGGGGTTCCGGGGGTGGTCCCCCCGGCATCAGTCCGGTGGTCATGGTCGGCCGCCCCTCCGATGCCCGCTCGTCTCGTGCCACCGCCCAGGCCGGTCGGAACCGGCACGGCTGGACAGCCGCATGCAAGGTTACTTACCTTCGCCGTCCGTGCGGATGCCGGTCTGCAGTGTTTCCGCCCAGAGGGTGTGCGGACGATGTGCGAAGCTGCCGAACTGTTATGGCCTGGTTCGGCCGGGGTGAAACACTGGGCAGGCTCCCGGTGAGGGTTGCGGCGGGCCGAGTGCCGGTGGCGCGCGGTGGGCAGCAGCCCTGGAAGCGGCCCGGCACAGCGGGCGGGAGCGCGCGGCAGCACAGGAAATACCAAGCAGTAACCGGTACGCCGAGATGTGGTACCCGGGCACAGCGGTAACGGTCGACCCCTGCGGGAGGGACACAGTGGAGTCTGGCGCAGCGACGCGGGGCACGAAAACGCGCGCGAAAGGCGGACAGTCCCCGAACAATCAGGGCAAGCGAGGCAATGGCACCACGGTTGTGGACACGGCCTCGCTGAACCGGCTGCTGGCCGCTCTGGTGACGATGCGGGACGGGAACTTCCGCCGGCGCCTCACGGTGTCCGGGGACGGGGTGATGGCGGAGATCGCGGCCGTCTTCAACGAGGTCGCCGACCGCAATCTGCATCTGACCGGTGAGCTGGCCCGGGTGCGGCGCGTGGTCGGGCGTGAGGGAAAGCTCACGGAGCGGCTGGAGACGGGGGCGTGCGAGGGCTCCTGGGCGACCGCCGTCGACAACTCCAACGCGCTGGTGGACGATCTCGTACGCCCCGTCTCCGAGGTCGGCCGGGTGCTGACGGCGGTCGCCGAGGGCGATCTGTCGCCGCGGATGGAACTGCGGACGCAGGCGGCGGAGGGGGCCGGGCATCCGCTGCGCGGCGAGTTCCTGAAGGTCGGGCGGACGGTCAACAACCTGGTCGACCAGCTCTCGACGTTCACCGACGAGGTCACCCGGGTGGCCAGTGAGGTGGGTACCGAGGGCAAGCTGGGCGGACAGGCCCGGGTGCGCGGCATGTCGGGTTCCTGGAAAGACCTGACCGACTCCGTCAACACGATGGCGTACCGGCTGACCGCGCAGGTCAGGGACATCGCGCTGGTGACGACCGCGGTCGCCAAGGGCGATCTGTCGCGCAAGGTCACGGTCGACGTGGCCGGCGAGATGCTGGAGCTGAAGAACACCGTCAACACGATGGTGGATCAGCTGTCCGCCTTCTCGTCCGAGGTGACGCGCGTCGCGCGGGAGGTCGGTACCGAGGGTGAGCTGGGCGGACAGGCCCGGGTGCCGGGGGTGGCCGGCGTCTGGAAGGAGCTGACCGACTCCGTCAACACGATGGCCGGGAACCTGACCGCCCAGGTGCGCGGGATCGCCGAGGTGACCACCGCGGTCGCCAACGGTGATCTGTCGCGCAAGGTGACCGTGCCGGCCCGGGGCGAGGTCGCGCAGCTCGCCGAGACGATCAACCAGATGACCGAGACGCTGCGGATCTTCGCGGACGAGGTCACCCGGGTGGCCAACGAGGTCGGCGCGGAGGGGCAGCTCGGCGGGCAGGCGAACGTGCCGGGGGCGGCGGGGACCTGGAAGGACCTGACCGACTCCGTGAACACGGTGTTCCGGAACCTGACCACGCAGGTGCGGGACATCGCCGCCGTGACGACGGCGGTGGCCAACGGTGATCTGTCGCAGAAGGTCACCGTGGACGTGGCCGGCGAGATGCTGGAGCTGAAGAACACCGTCAACACGATGGTCGACCAGCTCTCGGCGTTCGGTGCCGAGGTGACGCGGGTGGCGCGCGAGGTCGGCGTCGAGGGTGAGCTGGGCGGGCAGGCGCAGGTGCCGGGGGCGGCGGGGACCTGGAAGGACCTGACCGACTCCGTCAACACGGCGTTCCGGAACCTCACCGGGCAGGTGCGCAACATCGCCCAGGTGACGACGGCGGTGGCCAACGGTGATCTGTCGCAGAAGGTCACGGTCGACGTCTCCGGCGAGATGCTCCAGCTGAAGAACACCGTGAACACGATGGTGGACCAGCTCTCCAGCTTCGCCGACCAGGTGACGCGGATGGCCCGGGACGTGGGCACCGAGGGGCGGCTCGGCGGTCAGGCCCGGGTGGACGGCGTGTCCGGTACCTGGAAGGAACTGACCGACTCGGTCAACTTCATGGCCGGGAACCTGACGTCCCAGGTGCGGCAGATCGCCCAGGTGACGACGGCCGTGGCGCGCGGTGATCTGTCGCAGAAGATCGACGTGGACGCGCGCGGGGAGATCCTGGAGCTGAAGAACACCATCAACACGATGGTGGACCAGCTGTCGTCGTTCGCCGAGCAGGTGACGCGGGTCGCCCGTGAGGTGGGCACCGAGGGGCGGCTGGGCGGGCAGGCCCAGGTGCCGGGCGTCGCGGGCGTCTGGCGCGATCTGACCGACTCGGTGAACGGCATGGCCGGGAACCTCACCGCTCAGGTGCGCAACATCGCGCAGGTGGCGACCGCGGTGGCGCGCGGTGACCTGTCGCAGAAGATCACCGTGGACGCGCGCGGGGAGATCCTGGAGCTCAAGAACACGCTGAACACGATGGTGGACCAGCTGTCGTCGTTCGCCCAGGAGGTCACCAGGGTTGCCCGTGAGGTCGGCACCGAGGGCATCCTCGGCGGGCAGGCCGAGGTGCAGGGCGTCTCCGGCACCTGGAAGGACCTCACCCAGTCGGTCAACGGCATGGCGAACAACCTGACGCTCCAGGTGCGCAACATCGCCGAGGTGACGACGGCGGTCGCCAAGGGCGATCTGTCGAAGAAGATCACCGTCGATGCCAAGGGCGAGATCCTGGAGCTGGTCACGACCGTCAACACGATGGTCGACCAGTTGTCGTCGTTCGCCGAACAGGTCACCAGGGTGGCCCGCGAGGTGGGCACCGAGGGCATCCTGGGCGGCCAGGCGCACGTGCCGGGCATCACCGGCATCTGGAAGGATCTCAGCGGCAACGTCAACCTGATGGCCAAGAACCTGACCGTGCAGGTGCGGAACATCTCCCAGGTGGCCGCCGCCGTCGCCAACGGCGATCTGACCCGGACGGTGACGATCGAGGCGCGCGGCGAGGTCGCGCAGCTCGCCGACACCTTCAACACGATGGTCAAGACGCTGAGTTCGTTCGCCGACCAGGTCACCAAGGTGGCCCGGGAGGTCGGCACGGACGGCATCCTGGGCGGGCAGGCGCATGTCCCGGGGGTGGCCGGCACCTGGAAGGACCTCACCGAGTCGGTGAACCAGATGGCGTCCAACCTGACCGGTCAGGTGCGCAACATCGCCCTGGTGACCACCGCCATCGCCAAGGGCGACCTCTCCAAGAAGATCGACATCGACGCGCGCGGGGAGATCCTGGAGCTGAAGACGACCATCAACACCATGGTCGACCAGCTGTCGTCGTTCGCCGAGGAGGTCACCCGCGTTGCCCGTGAGGTCGGCACCGAGGGGCAGCTCGGCGGGCAGGCGCGGGTGCGGGACGTCGACGGCACCTGGCGGGACCTGACCGAGTCGGTGAACGAGATGGCCGGGAACCTGACCCGGCAGGTGCGGGCCATCGCGCGGGTGGCGACCGCGGTGACCCGCGGCGACCTGAACCTGAAGATCGACGTGGACGCCTCGGGGGAGATCTCCGAGCTGCAGGACTACATCAACAAGATGATCGCCAACCTGCGCGACACCACGATCGCCAACAAGGAGCAGGACTGGCTCAAGGGCAACCTGGCGCGCATCTCGGCGCTGATGCAGGGTCGCCGGGACCTCCAGGACGTCGCCTCGCTGATCATGAGCGAGCTGACGCCGGTGGTCTCCGCGCAGCACGGCGCGTTCTTCCTGGCGATGCCCCTGGTGGACGGTCAGGAACCGGCCGCCGCGCGGGAGGACAACTACGAGCTGCGGATGCTCGGCTCGTACGGCTACTCGATGGGGTCGATGCCGACCTCCTTCCGGCCGGGGGAGGCGCTGGTCGGGACGGCCGCGCAGGAGAAGCGCACGATCCTGGTGGAGAACGCGCCCAGCGGCTATCTGAAGATCTCCTCCGGGCTCGGCGAGGCGCCGCCCGCGCAGGTGATCGTGTTGCCGGTGCTGTTCGAGGGCAAGGTGCTCGGCATCATCGAGCTGGCGTCGTTCACGCCGTTCACGCAGATCCAGAAGGACTTCCTCAACCAGATCGCCGAGATGATCGCGACCAGCGTCAACACCATCTCCGTCAACACCAAGACCGAGGTGCTGCTGAAGCAGTCGCAGGAGCTGACCGAGCAACTGAGGGACCGCTCCGAGGAACTGGAGCAGCGGCAGAAGGCGCTCCAGGCGTCCAACGCCGAACTGGAGGAGAAGGCCGAGCTGCTGGCCCAGCAGAACCGTGACATCGAGGTGAAGAACACCGAGATCGAGGAGGCCCGGCAGGTCCTGGAGGAGCGCGCCGAGCAACTGGCCGTCTCCATGCGCTACAAGAGCGAGTTCCTGGCCAACATGTCGCACGAGCTGCGTACGCCGCTCAACTCGCTGCTGATCCTGGCCAAGCTGCTGGCCGACAACGCCGAGGGGAACCTGTCCCCGAAGCAGGTCGAGTTCGCCGAGACCATCCACGGTGCCGGGTCCGACCTGCTCCAGCTGATCAACGACATCCTGGACCTGTCCAAGGTCGAGGCGGGCAAGATGGACGTCTCGCCGACCCGGATCGCGCTGGTCCAGCTGGTCGACTACGTCGAGGCCACCTTCCGGCCGCTGACCGCCGAGAAGGGCCTCGACCTGTCGGTGCGGGTCTCGCCGGAGCTGCCCGCCACGCTGCACACCGACGAGCAGCGGCTGCTCCAGGTGCTGCGCAACCTGCTGTCCAACGCGGTGAAGTTCACCGACTCCGGCTCGGTCGAGCTGGTCATCCGGCCGGCCCGGGACGACGTGCCGCAGCGCATCCGGGAGCAGCTCCTGGAGGCCGGTTCGCTGACCGACCCGGGGGCGGCGCTGATCGCGTTCTCGGTGACCGACACCGGGATCGGCATCGCGGCCGGCAAGATGCGGGTGATCTTCGAGGCGTTCAAGCAGGCCGACGGCACCACCAGCCGCAAGTACGGCGGCACCGGTCTCGGGCTGTCGATCTCCCGGGAGATCGCCCAGCTGCTCGGCGGCGAGATCCACGCGCAGAGCGAGCCGGGCCGCGGCTCGACGTTCACGCTGTACCTGCCGCTGCACCTCAGTGAGCTGCCGCCGCAGGGCTACCAGCAGCCGGTGGCCGCGCTGGAGGCCGGTGACCTGGTGTCCGCGGCGGTCCGGGACGAGGAGGCGGAGGCCCGGGCGCGGGCCGAGACGCCCGCCGAGGTGAAGTCGTACCAGGAGACGCAGCACGGTCCGGCCGCGCTGTTCCGGCGCCGGCGCCGGGCGTTGCCGCAGCTGCCGGAGGCCGAGCCGGGGCCCGCGCCGCAGGAGGACCGGTCGGCCGTGGAGCAGGAGCCGCTGCCGCAGTCGGTGCGGGGCATCCGGTTCGGCGGCGAGAAGGTGCTGATCGTCGACGACGACATCCGCAACGTGTTCGCGCTCACCAGCGTCCTGGAGCAGCACGGGCTGTCGGTGCTGTACGCGGAGAACGGGCGCGAGGGCATCGAGGTGCTGGAGCAGCACGAGGACGTCGCGGTGGTGCTGATGGACATCATGATGCCCGAGATGGGCGGGTACGCGACGACCACGGCGATCCGTCGGATGCCCCAGTTCGCCGGGCTGCCGATCGTGGCGCTGACCGCCAAGGCGATGAAGGGCGACCGGGAGAAGGCGATCGAGTCCGGTGCCTCCGACTACGTGACCAAGCCGGTCGACCCGGACCATCTGCTGACGGTCATGCAGGAGTGGATGAGGGGTGCCTGAGCGGTGGGTTCGGGGGGCGTGCGAACGTAGTACCGACGGACCACCGACGGCAGGGCGGGCACCTCGGGGTGCGCGCGCGGTCGCTGACTCAGTGTGCCCGAAGCCGTGTAGAGGCGCGGGATTCGGGGAACCTTCTGGTCCCCCGCTGCGTTTCTGCTACGTGCACAGTGACATCTCGGTGACAGGGTGTGGCGACAGGCGGGGTGCGGCTACGATGACCGGCACAAGGACGGGCGGCGCAAGGGAGTCGTCCCCCGGGGCGGCACCGGTCGGTGCCACCCCAAGTCCTGCGGACAGGGGAGGCCCCACGCCGGGGCGAGGAGGGCGGGCCATGGTGCAGAAGGCCAAGATCCTCCTGGTCGATGACCGGCCGGAGAATCTGCTGGCGCTGGAGGCGATCCTCTCGGCGCTCGATCAGACGCTGGTGCGGGCATCGTCCGGGGAGGAAGCGCTCAAGGCACTGCTCACGGACGACTTCGCGGTCATTCTGCTGGACGTCCAGATGCCGGGCATGGACGGTTTCGAGACCGCGGCGCACATCAAGCGGCGGGAGCGGACCCGGGACATCCCGATCATCTTCCTCACCGCGATCAACCACGGACCGCACCACACCTTCCGCGGCTACGCGGCCGGCGCGGTGGACTACATCTCCAAGCCGTTCGACCCGTGGGTGCTGCGCGCGAAGGTCTCCGTCTTCGTCGAGCTGTACATGAAGAACTGCCAGCTGCGGGAGCAGGCGTCCCTGCTGCGGCTCCAGTTGGAGGGCACCGGCGGCAAGTCCGCGGCCGGCGAGGCCAGGGAGTCGGCCGGGCTGCTCGCCGAGCTGTCGGCGCGGCTGGCGGCCGTCGAGGAGCAGGCCGAGGCGCTGTCCAAACAGCTGGGCGACGACTCGACGGACGCCGCAGCGGTGGCCACGGCGGCGCACCTGGAACGCAAGCTCACCGGGCTGCGGCGGGCGCTGGACGCGCTGGAGCCGGGCTCGGGCGGCCAGAGCGCGGTCCACTGAAGCCCGCACCTCTCGTGAGGTCGCGTCACCGCCCCTCGCGGACGCGTCAGTTCCGGTGTCACCGCAAGCACGACACGAACGGGTGAAGCAGTAGGCACACGTGTCCGTCGCCGTCTCCACCGGTAACCTCACACCTATGGCCTCACGTCCCTCCGCAGCCAAGAAGCAGCCCGCGAAGAAGGCGGCTCCCGCGAAGGCTCCGGCGAAGAAGGCCGCCGCGAGGAAGGCGCCCCCGAAGAAGGCGCCCGCCAGGAAGGCCGCGGTGAGGAAACCCGCGCCCGCCCCGGCCCTCAGTCCCACCAGTGGTGTCCTGCGCCTGGTCCGGGCGCTCTGGCTGGGCCTGGCGCACGCGGTCGGCGCCGTGTTCCGCGGCATAGGGCAGGGCGCGAAGAACCTCGACCCGGCGCACCGCAAGGACGGCGTCGCGCTGCTGCTGCTCGCCATCGCGCTGATCGTCGCCGCGGGCACCTGGGCCGATCTGAAGGGCCCGGTCGGCGACCTCGTGGAGATCCTGGTCACCGGCGCCTTCGGCCGGCTCGACCTGCTGGTGCCGATCCTGCTCGGCGCCGTCGCCGTGCGCTTCATCCGGCACCCGGAGAAGCCCGAGGCCAACGGCCGCATCGTGATCGGCCTCTCGGCGCTCGTCATCGGCGTGCTCGGCCAGGTGCACATCGCCTGCGGCTCGCCCGCGCGCGGCGACGGCATGCAGGGGATAAGGGACGCCGGCGGGCTGATCGGCTGGGCGGTGGCGACCCCGCTGTCGTACACCATGACCGACGTACTGGCGGTGCCGCTGCTGGTGCTGCTGACCGTCTTCGGGCTGCTGGTGGTCACCGCGACCCCCGTCAACGCCATCCCGCAGCGGCTGCGGCTGCTGGGCGTCCGGCTCGGCGTCGTCCGCGACCCCGTGGCCTTCACGGACGACGAGGAGCGGTACGAGGAGCAGTGGCGCGAGGCGCTGCCGGCCCGGCCTCGGGGGCGCCGGGGACCCGCCCCGCAGGCGTACGACCCCGAGACGGCCGAGGAGGAGGCGCTCACCAAGCGGCGCGGCCGGCCCCGGCGGTCCGCCGTGCCGCAGCCCGACGGGGAGCGCCGGATGGACGCCGTGGACGTCGCCGCCGCGGCCGCCGCCGCGCTGGACGGCGCGGTGCTGCACGGGATGCCGCCGTCGCCGCTGGTCGCCGACCTCACCCACGGGGTGAGCACGGGGGAGCGGGAGCAGACCACCCCCACGCCGGTGCCGAAGCCGGTCCCCGGGGCCCGGCCCAAGCAGGAGAAGCTGTCCAGCGGTGCGGTCCCGGACCTGACCAAGGCCCCGCCGGCCGCGGAGCGCGAGCTGCCGTCGCGCGCCGAGCAGCTCCAGCTCTCCGGGGACATCACCTACGCCCTGCCGTCGCTGGACATGCTGACGCGCGGCGGTCCCGGCAAGTCCCGCAGCGCCGCCAACGACGCCATAGTGGAGGCGCTGACCACCGTCTTCACCGAGTTCAAGGTCGACGCGGCGGTCACCGGCTTCACCCGCGGGCCGACGGTCACGCGGTACGTGGTGGAACTCGGTCCGGCCGTGAAGGTGGAGCGGGTCACCGCCCTGACCAAGAACATCGCGTACGCCGTCGCCAGCCCCGACGTGCGGATCATCAGCCCGATCCCCGGCAAGTCCGCGGTCGGCATCGAGATCCCCAACACCGACCGGGAGATGGTCAACCTCGGCGACGTACTGCGGCTCGCGGAGTCCGCCGAGGACGACGACCCGATGCTGGTCGCCTTCGGCAAGGACGTCGAGGGCGGGTACGTCATGCACTCGCTGGCGAAGATGCCGCACATGCTGGTGGCCGGCGCCACCGGCTCCGGCAAGTCGTCCTGCATCAACTGCCTGATCACCTCGGTGATGATGCGGGCCACCCCGGAGGACGTCCGGATGATCCTGGTCGACCCCAAGCGGGTCGAGCTGACCGCCTACGAGGGCATCCCGCACCTGATCACGCCGATCATCACCAACCCCAAACGGGCCGCCGAGGCGCTCCAGTGGGTGGTCCGCGAGATGGACCTGCGCTACGACGACCTGGCCGCCTACGGCTACCGGCACATCGACGACTTCAACCGCGCGGTGCGCGAAGGCAAGGTCAAGCCGCCCGAGGGCAGCGAACGCGAGCTCCAGCCGTACCCGTACCTGCTGGTGATCGTGGACGAGCTGGCCGACCTGATGATGGTGGCGCCCCGGGACGTCGAGGACGCGATCGTGCGCATCACGCAGCTCGCCCGCGCGGCCGGCATCCACCTGGTGCTCGCCACCCAGCGGCCCTCCGTCGACGTCGTCACCGGTCTGATCAAGGCCAACGTGCCGTCCCGGCTGGCCTTCGCCACCTCCTCGCTGGCCGACTCCCGGGTCATCCTCGACCAGCCCGGCGCCGAGAAGCTGATCGGCAAGGGCGACGGCCTGTTCCTGCCGATGGGCGCCAACAAACCGACCCGTATGCAGGGCGCCTTCGTGACCGAGGACGAGGTCGCGGCGGTCGTCCAGCACTGCAAGGACCAGATGGCGCCGGTCTTCCGGGACGACGTCACCGTCGGCACCAAGCAGAAGAAGGAGATCGACGAGGACATCGGCGACGACCTCGACCTGCTGTGCCAGGCGGCCGAGCTGGTGGTCTCCACGCAGTTCGGATCGACGTCCATGCTCCAGCGCAAGCTGCGGGTCGGCTTCGCCAAGGCGGGGCGGCTGATGGACCTCATGGAGTCGCGGAACATCGTCGGACCGAGCGAAGGCTCAAAGGCGCGTGATGTTCTTGTGAAGCCTGACGAGCTGGACGGCGTGCTGGCCGTGATCCGGGGGGAGTCTGAAGGGTAGGGGAGCGGGCGCGCGAGCCGGACGGGCACCGTGATCCATCCGCAATCGATCAGTGGGCAACCGTTTCCCCGCGGCGTACGTCAAGTTGAGGAAAGCAACGAACACGTGCTCCATCATCGGCCTGCCGGGCCAGTCCGATGGGCCATTCAGATGGCGTACAAAGTACGACCGCCCGGTTGCCCCACCCGTTCGTACCCCCCCTAGACTGAACGTCCAGCACAGGTGGCTTAACGCTCGAAAGGCGCCCCCGTGTCCATCGGCAACTCTCCCGGTAACTCCCCCGAAGACGAGCGTCCGTCCGTCGATGCGCCCGACGACGTGTCCGACGGTGTTCCTGAGGAAGACCGCCCCTCCATCGGCCGGACTCTGCGGCAGGCGCGGATCGCCGCCGGGCTGACCGTCGACGACATCAGCGGTGCCACCCGGGTGCGGATCGCCATCGTGCACGCCATCGAGGCCGACGACTTCACGCCGTGCGGCGGCGACGTCTACGCCCGCGGGCACATCCGTACGCTGGCCAGGGCGGTCGGGGTGGACCCGGCGCCCCTGCTGGACCGGTTCGCCGCCGCGCGCGGCGGACGCCCCGCCCCGACCCCCGCGGCGCCGCTCTTCGAGGCGGAGCGCATCCGTCCCGAGCGGCGCGGGCCCAACTGGACCGCGGCCATGGTCGCCGCGATCGTCGCCGTGATCGGCTTCGTCGGGTTCACCATGGTCAAGGGCGGCGACGACAGCGGTGCCACCGAGGCCAACGTGGCCGAGGGGTCCACGCCGACCGCGAGCAAGTCGGCGTCCTCGTCCACCGGGACCAAGAAGCCCGCCGATCCCAAACCGACCGACAGCGCCATCGCCGCCGTACCGCAGGACAAGGTGACCGTCCAGGTCAGCGCCACCGACGGGCGCAGCTGGATCTCCGCCAAGGACCACAACGGCCGGTCGCTCTTCGACGGGGTGCTCGACCAGGGCGACTCCAAGACGTTCCAGGACAACGAGAAGGTCAACCTGGTCCTCGGTGACGCCGGCGCGATCCAGCTCCATGTGAACGGCAAGAAGATCGAGGACGATTTCCAGCCGGGCGCGGTGGAGCGGCTGACGTACACCAAGGGCGACCCCCAGGTCGGATAAGGGACCTGAGAGGCGAGTCGGTACGGGGTTGGCCAAGATCGGCCAACCCCGTCGACGTGGGCTGTCGGCGGGACGAAGTAGTCTTGAGCCCATGCCTGAAAGCCGCACCGTCGCACTCGTCACCCTTGGCTGCGCCCGTAACGAGGTGGACTCGGAGGAGCTCGCAGGCCGTCTGGAGGCGGACGGCTGGAAGCTCGTCGAGGACGCCGAGGACGCGGACGTCGCCGTGGTGAACACCTGCGGCTTCGTCGAGGCCGCCAAGAAGGACTCGGTCGACGCCCTCCTGGAGGCCAACGACCTCAAGGGCCACGGGAGAACGCAGGCCGTGGTGGCGGTGGGCTGCATGGCCGAGCGGTACGGCAAGGAACTCGCGGAGGCCCTCCCCGAGGCCGACGGGGTGCTCGGCTTCGACGACTACGCCGACATCTCCGACCGGCTGCGCACCATCCTCGGCGGCGGCATCCACGCCGCGCACACCCCGCGCGACCGGCGCAAGCTGCTGCCGATCAGCCCGGCCGAGCGGCAGGACGCGGGGGCTGGGGTCGCGCTTCCGGGACACGGCGCGGCCGAGCCCGCCGAATCCGCGACCGCTGATCTTCCGGAGGGCCTCGCGCCGGCGTCCGGCCCCCGCGCGCCGCTGCGCCGCCGACTGGGCGGCGCCCCGGTGGCCTCGGTGAAGCTCGCCTCCGGCTGCGACCGGCGCTGCTCCTTCTGCGCCATCCCCTCCTTCCGCGGCTCCTTCATCTCGCGCCGCCCGAGCGACGTGCTGAACGAGACGCGCTGGCTGGCCGAGCAGGGCGTCTCCGAGATCATGCTGGTCTCCGAGAACAACACCTCCTACGGCAAGGACCTCGGCGACATCCGGCTGCTGGAGTCGCTGCTGCCGGAGCTGGCCGAGGTCGACGGCATCGAGCGGGTGCGGGTCAGCTACCTCCAGCCGGCCGAGATGCGCCCCGGTCTGATCGACGTCCTGACCGGCACCCCGAAGGTCGCCCCGTACTTCGACCTCTCCTTCCAGCACTCGGCGCCCGGCGTGCTGCGCGCGATGCGCCGCTTCGGCGACACCGACCGCTTCCTGGAACTGCTGGACACCATCCGCAGCAAGGCGCCCGAAGCGGGCGTGCGCTCCAACTTCATCGTGGGCTTCCCCGGTGAGTCCGAGGCCGACCTGGCCGAGCTGGAGCGGTTCCTGAACCACGCGCGGCTGGACGCCATCGGCGTCTTCGGCTACTCCGACGAGGAGGGCACCGAGGCCGCCGGATACGACGGCAAGCTGGACCAGGACGTGGTCGACGAGCGCCTCGCGCGGGTCTCCCGGCTGGCCGAGGAACTCGTCTCGCAGCGCGCCGAGGAGCGGGTCGGGTCGACCGTGCGAGTGCTGGTGGAGTCCGTGGGTGCGGTGGATTCCGCCGAGGGCGAGGAGGGTGTGTACGGGCGGGCCGCGCACCAGGCGCCGGAGACGGACGGCCAAGTGCTGCTCACGAGCGGCGAAGGGCTGCGGGTCGGTCGTATGGTCGACGCGAAGGTGGTCGGTACGGAAGGTGTCGACCTGGTGGCCGAGCCGCTGGCCGGGCCGGTCGAGGACGGCTCGTCCGGTGCGGATCCGTTCGGCGCGGACGCTGTCGCGTGTACTGAGGAGGCGGGCAGATGACCGGAGCACCGGCGTCCGCGGCGGGAGGCCCCTCCGGCGCGCGGCGGGTCGGCCCGCGTACGGCACCGGGTGCGGCGGCGTCCGGTGCGACTTCGGGTTCGGGGGCGACCTCGGGGGCGGGGGCGGGTTCGGGGGCGACCTCGGGTTCGGGTGTGACTTCGGGTGCGGTTGCGGCTTCGGGTTCGGGTGTGGTGCCGGGTTCGGGTGTGGCTTCGGGTTCGGCTTCGGGTGCGGTGGAGCGGCCGGGGGTGTTGCGGCGCACCGGGCCGGGGGCCGGGGCCGGCGGCGGTCGTGCGGCCGGTGAGCGCGGGCCGGACCGGGGAGCGGGCCGGGGGACGGACGACGGAGGTGCCGCCGGGCGCGAGGGCGTCCAGCGGGGCGGTGCGCAGCGGGGCGGGAAGATCGTGGCCGCCGCCGTCGACCAGGCCAGTGTCTGGAACGTCGCCAACCTGCTGACGATGCTGCGGCTGGTCCTGGTGCCGGTCTTCGTCGCGCTGATGCTCGGCAACGGCGGATACGACCCGGCCTGGCGCTCGTTCGCCTGGGCCGCCTTCGCCGTCGCCATGATCACCGACCTTTTCGACGGGCACCTGGCGCGTACGTACAACCTGGTCACCGACTTCGGGAAGATCGCCGACCCCATCGCCGACAAGGCGATCATGGGGGCGGCGCTGATCTGTCTCTCCGCGCTGGGCGATCTGCCGTGGTGGGTCACGGCCGTCATCCTCGGCCGGGAACTCGGGATCACCCTGCTGCGTTTCCTGGTCATCCGGTACGGCGTCATCCCCGCCAGCCGGGGCGGCAAGCTCAAGACCCTCACCCAGGGCGTGGCCGTCGGTATGTATGTGCTGGCGCTGACGGGGCCCCTGGCCACCCTGCGGTTCTGGGTGATGGCCGTGGCGGTCGTCCTGACCGTGGCGACCGGTCTCGACTATGTGAAACAGGCCATTGTGCTGCGCAGAGAAGGAATTGCCGAGCGCGAGGCGGCGTTGAAGGAGACGGACGCTTGAGTTCCGAGGCCGCCGACGTGGTGCGACTACTGACAGTGAGAGGTGCGACCGTCGCGGTCGCCGAGTCGCTGACCGGTGGTCTGGTCGCGGCCGACCTGACCTCGGTCCCCGGCGCCTCCAAGGTGTTCCGGGGCTCAGTGACGGCGTACGCCACCGACCTGAAGCACGGGCTGCTCGGCGTCGATGCCGCGCTGCTGGCGGCGCGCGGCGCAGTCGATCCCGAGGTCGCCGCCCAGATGGCGGCCGGTGTACGGAAGGCTCTGGGTGCCGACTGGGGCGTCGCGACGACGGGCGTCGCCGGTCCGCACCCGCAGGACGGCCAGGCCGTCGGGACCGTCTTCGTGGCCGTCCACGGACCGGACGGAGCGGCTACCGGTTCTGCCCCTGGCGGAAAAGTGGAGGCGCTGCGGTTGAACGGCGACCGCGCGGAAATTCGTATGGAGAGTGTACGGAGCGTACTCGCCCTGCTCCTGAAGGAGCTGGCGGGCGAACAGACCGGGAATGAGCGGGCACAGGATACGGAACAGAACGGGGGGTTTTGATGTTTGCAGCCCTGAGTGAACACGACATCGCTCCCCGCACGGCCGCGGCGCGAGGCGGTACGGTGGGGCGAGAAGGATGCGGCTACGCGGTCCGAGGAGGGAGCCACCGATGATTCTGCTCCGTCGCCTGCTGGGTGACGTGCTGCGTCGGCAGCGCCAGCGCCAGGGCCGTACTCTGCGCGAAGTCTCCTCGTCCGCCCGAGTCTCACTCGGCTATCTCTCCGAGGTGGAGCGGGGGCAGAAGGAGGCTTCCTCCGAGCTGCTCTCCGCCATCTGCGACGCGTTGGACGTACGGATGTCCGAGCTCATGCGAGAAGTGAGCGACGAACTGGCCCTCGCCGAGCTGGCCCAGTCCGCTGCGGCCACCCCCAGCGAAACCGTTCCCACGCCGGTGCGTCGTCCCATGCTGGGCTCCGTGTCGGTGACCGGTGTGCCACCGGAACGGGTGACGATCAAGGCGCCCGCCGAAGCGGTGGACGTCGTCGCCGCCTGAGCGACGCCGCCCCTGCCGGGCGGTCCGTAAGGCGTGAAGAAGGTGTGCCAGGCCCCGGCCGGGCCTTCTCCGGAGATCCGGAGAAGTGCGGTCGGGGTTTTCGCATGCCCAGGTCCTGCATGTGGCGGTTCTCGCGTGTGCGGTTGTTTTCGCGTGTGCGGGTTTCGGATGTGCCGGGTTTCGCGTGTGCCGGGTTTCGCGTGTGCGGGTTTTCGCGTGTACGGGTTTCGCGGGTTCCGGGACGGTCGGTGGCGGGTGCGTTTGCCGGGGGTCGGTGCTGCGGTCATCGTTGAGGGACATGACGGGGGCAACCGGTGGGGGGACAGCTCACGGAGGTGCGGATGTACGTCGTCAAGAGCCCGTTGTCCGACGCGGACCTGAAGACCGTGTCGGAGGCGCTCCAGGGCGCCCTGGTCGACCTGGTGGATCTGGCCCTCGTGGCGAAGCAGATCCACTGGAACGTGGTGGGGCCGCGCTTCCGGTCCGTGCACCTCCAGCTCGACGAGGTGGTCAGCACCGCTCGCGCCCACTCCGACACGGTGGCGGAGCGCGCCGCCGCGCTGGGCGTGCCGCCCGACGGGCGGGCCGCGACCGTGGCCGTCGGCAGCGGGATCGGCGTGACACCGGAGGGCTGGGTCGACGACTCGACGGCGGTGGGCGCGATCGTGGAGGCGCTGGGTGCCGTGATCGGGCGGATGCGGGAGCGGATCGCGGCCACCGGTGCTCCCGATCCCGTCTCGCAGGACCTGTTCATCCAGGTCACCGCCGATCTTGAGAAGCAGCACTGGATGTTCCAGGCCGAGAACGGCTGAGGCCTTCGGTCCTGCCGGTCCTCCCGGTCCAGCCGGGTGTCCACGGGGGCTGGAGGTGACGGAGCATGCCGGGTCGAATAGTGCGCCGGGGGGCTGCGCTCGGACTGGGAGCGGTGTGGTGGTGGGCGGTGCTGCGACTGACGCTGACCTCCGACGCCGGAGTGCTGGAAGGAGCGGTCGCGGCCTCGGGGTGGGGGCTGAGCGTGCTGCCGGTGCACTGTGTGGCGAAACAGCGGGCGGAGGGGGCGGTCGCGACGGGGCGGTGGGGGCGGGCTTGGCGGGAGTGGCGGGGCGGGCGGTAGCAGTAACTGGCCCTTCCGGTCCTCACGGACGCGCGGTGTGCGGCGTCGGGCCCGACTGGCAGGTGGGGCACCAGTAGGTCGGGCGGTCGCGGGAGCCGTCGCCCTGGTCGGCGACCCGGATCGAGGTGCCGCAGCGCAGGCACGGTCGTGGGGCGCGGCCGTACACGAACAGGTCGGGGTTCCGGCGGCCCGTGGTGTTGCGGACCGGGCGGTCGCGGTTCGCCTCCAGAAGCCGGGCGGCGAGGACGGGCAGGGCCGCCGCGCGGTCGGCGGGCAGGTCGCCGGCGGGGAGCCACGGGGTGACGCCGAGCAGGAAGCAGAGCTCGCACTTGTACACGTTGCCGAGGCCCGCGAGGTTGCGCTGGTCGAGCAGGGCTTCGCCCAGGGGACGGGCGGGATCCGCCAGAACGTTGGCCAGGGCCTGGTCAGGGTTCCAGTCGGGGCCCAGCAGGTCGGGGCCCAGATGGCCGACGGCTCGGTCCTCGTCGGCGGTGCGGAGCAGTTCCAGTACCGGGAGACGGTAGCCGACGGCGGTGCGGTCGTCGGTGCCGAGCACCACGCGGATCTGGTGGGCGGGGCCGCCGGTCCAGCGCCGGCCGGGAGCGAACACCTTCCAGGCGCCGTCCATCCGGAGGTGCGAGTGCAGGGTCAGGCCGCCCTCGATACGGGTGAGCAGGTGCTTTCCGCGCGGAGTGACGTCCAGGACGGTACGGCCGGTGAGGTCGACGGTGGCGTACTGGGGGACGCGGAAGTCGGTGAGGGTGAGCACCCTGCCCGCGAGGGCGTGGTGCAGCCGCTTCGTGGCCTGCCAGACCGTGTCTCCTTCGGGCATGGGTCAAGGGTGGCATGGCTGAGGTGGACGAGGTGGAGGTGGACGAGGTGGTGGTGGACGGGGACTGGACCGGGGGGTGGGCTCAGGCCCGGATGCGCAGTCCTCTGGGGGTGGCGATGAAGCCCGCTGTTTCCAGGAGGGCGCCCAGCGGGGAGGTGAGGGCGGCGGTGCCGTTGATCCGTTCCACGGTGACCGTGCCGGCGGAACCCTCCCGTGCGGCGGCGGCGAGTGCCTCGGTGGCCGCTTGCAGCCGGGTGTCGTCGGTGGCCGGGGCGTCGGGGTCGGCGGGCCAGGCGAGCAGGGTCTTGCCGCCGCGCTCCATGTAGAGGGCCAGGTCTCCGTCGACGAGCACCACCAGGGAGCCCGCCTTGCGGCCCGGCTTGTGTCCGGCGCCGGTCGGGGGCTCGGGCCACGGGAGCGCCGCGCCGTACGCGTTGGCCGGGTCGGCGGCGGCCAGGACGACGGCGCGGGAGGCCGGGGTGCGGGTGGAGGGGCGGGTACGGCGGTTGGGGTGAGCGGGGCTGTGGGGGCGGCGAGGGAACGCATTGTCGTAACGGCCGGCGTTGCCGCGGGGGTCGCGGGAGCCTGGCGGAGCGTAGTCGCCGTGGTCCTGGTAGCTCCCGTGGTCGCCTGCCGGGGCCGGGGCCGCGAAGTCGGTGTCGAGGGCCGGGAAGGGGGTGCCCGGGTGGAGGGACGCGCCGCCGGACCAGTCGGGCTCTCCGGTGGCGTCCGGGTGCCTGGGGAGCCCGGCGGTGGCCTGGGGCGGGAAGTCGTCGGCGGGGTGTCCGGCACCGCGCGGGGCGTCGCCGCGCTCACGGGCGCCCGCGACCGCGCGGAGCCGGTCCACGGCGCCGTCCATCGCGAACTGGGCCGCGCCGAGCCCCTCCACCACGTAGCCGCGCCGGGCCTGCCCGCTCTCCTCGAAGACCGACAGCACCCGGTAGGTCGCCGAGAAACCGCCCTCGACGCCCTCCGCCGCGACCGCGCCCCGGGTCACCACACCGTGCCGGTCGAGCAGGGTGTGGGCCAGGGCGTGCGCCCGCACGGTGGGGTCGGTCTCCTGGGCGGGCAGCAGCGACCAGCGGCCGGCTACGGTCGGCGGGCCCGAGCGGGAGGCCGGGCGGGCGGCGGCGGTGAGGGAGCCGTAGCGCCCGCGGGGGACTCTGCGCTTCGCGCGGTGCGCCGTGGAGCCCGCCGTGCGGCCCGAGCCGAGGAAGGAGCGCAGCGGAGCGAGCGTGTCGTTGGTCAGCAGACCGGACCAGGTGAGCTCCCACAGGACGTCGGCGAGCTGTGGGTCGCTCGCGTCGGGGTGGGTCGTGGCCCGGACCTGGTCGGCGATCTGGCGGAAGAACAGGCCGTAGCCGCCGGAGAGGGTGTCCAGGACGGACTGGTGCAGGGCCGTCGTCTCCAGGGGGTGCGGCGGGGGCAGGAGGAGCGGGGCCGCGTCCGCGAGGTAGAGGGAGAGCCAGCCGTCCTTTCCGGGGAGTGAGCCCGCTCCGGCCCACACCACCTCTCCGGCGGCGGTCAGCTCGTCCAGCATCGCGGGGCGGTAGTCGGTCACTCGGGAGGGCAGGACCAGCTTCTCCAGGGCGGAGGCCGGGACCGAGGCGCCTTGCAGTTGTTCGACCGCGCGCACCAGGCCGTCGATGCCGCGCAGGGTGTGGCCCTTGCCGATGTGCTGCCACTGGGGGAGGAACTGGGCCAGCGCGGGCGGCGGCACCGGCTCCAGCTCGTGCCGCAGCGCGGCCAGCGAGCGGCGGCGCAGGCGGCGCAGTACGGCCGCGTCGCACCACTCCTGGCCGATCCCGGCCGGGTGGAACTCGCCCTGCACCACCCGGCCCGCCGCCATCAGCCGTTGCAGCGCGCCGTCGGTGACGGCCACGCCGAGGCCGAAGCGGGCGGCGGCGGTGGCCGAGGTGAAGGGGCCGTGGGTGCGGGCGTAGCGGGCCAGGAGGTCGCCGAGGGGGTCCTTGACCGGTTCGGTGAAGGCTTCGGGTACGCCGACGGGCAGCGCGGTGCCGAGCGCGTCGCGCAGCCGTCCCGCGTCCTCGATCGCCGCCCAGTGGTCGGCGCCGGCGATGCGGACCTTGATGGCGCGGCGGGCGGCGGCCAGCTCCGGGGCCCACTGCGGTTCGGCGCCCCGCTCGGCCAGCTCGGCGTCGGTCAGCGGGCCGAGCAGCCGCAGCAGGTCGGCGACGCTTTCCACGTCCTTGGCGCGGCGGTCCTCGGTGCGCCACTGGAGCTCTTGTTCCAGCTCGGTCAGTACCTCGGCGTCGAGCAGTTCGCGCAGTTCCGCCTGGCCGAGCAGCTCGGCCAGCAGCCGGGAGTCCAGGGAGAGCGCGGCGGCGCGGCGCTCGGCGAGCGGTGAGTCGCCCTCGTAGAGGAACTGGGCCACGTAGCCGAAGAGGAGGGAGCGGGCGAAGGGGGACGGTTCGGGGGTGGTGACCTCGACCAGGCGGACCTTGCGGGACTCCACGTCGCCCATCAGCTCGACGAGTCCGGGGACGTCGAAGACGTCCTGGAGGCACTCGCGGACCGCCTCCAGGACGATCGGGAACGAGCCGAACTCGCTCGCCACCTCCAGCAGCTGGGAAGCGCGCTGGCGCTGCTGCCACAGGGGAGTGCGTTTGCCGGGGGTGCGGCGCGGCAGCAGCAGCGCGCGGGCGGCGCACTCGCGGAACCGGGACGCGAACAGCGCCGAGCCGCCGACCTGGTCGGTGACGATCTGGTCGACCTCGCCCTTGTCGAAGACGACGTCGGCGGCGCCGACCGGGGACTGGTCCGCGTCGTACTCGGCGCCGGTGGTCCGCGGTTCCTGGTCGAGCAGGTCCAGGCCCATCAGGTCGGCGTCCGGCAGGCGCAGCACGATGCCGTCGTCGGCGTGCATGACCTGCGCGTCCATGCCGTACCGCTCGGACAGGCGGGCGCCGAGGGCGAGCGCCCACGGGGCGTGCACCTGGGCGCCGAACGGGGAGTGGACCACCACCCGCCAGTCGCCCAGCTCGTCCCGGAAGCGCTCGACCACGATGGTGCGGTCGTCGGGGATGTGGCCGCAGGCCTCGCGCTGCTCGGCGAGGTAGGCGAGGACGTTGGTCGCGGCGCGGTCGTCCAGGCCGGCGGCGAGCAGACGCAGCCGGGCGTCCTCCTCGGTGAGCGAGCCGACCTCGCGCAGGAACGCGCCCAGCGCCCGGCCCAGTTCCAGCGGGCGGCCCAGCTGGTCGCCCTTCCAGAAGGGCAGCCTGCCCGGCACGCCGGGGGCCGGGGAGACCAGGACCCGGTCGCGGGTGATGTCCTCGATCCGCCAGGAACTGGTGCCGAGCGTGAAGACGTCCCCGACCCGGGACTCGTACACCATCTCCTCGTCCAGCTCGCCGACCCGGCCGCCGCCCTTCTTCGGGTCGGCGCCGGCCAGGAACACCCCGAACAGGCCGCGGTCGGGGATCGTGCCGCCCGAGGTGACGGCGAGGCGCTGGGCGCCCGGGCGGCCGGTGACGGTGCCGGCCACCCGGTCCCACACCACGCGCGGGCGCAGTTCGGCGAAGGCGTCGGACGGGTAGCGGCCCGCGAGCATGTCCAGGACCGCGGTGAACGCCGAATCCGGCAGCGAGGCGAAGGGCGCGGCGCGGCGGACCGTGGTGAGCAGGTCGTCGACCTGCCAGGTGTCCAGGGCCGTCATCGCCACGAGCTGCTGGGCCAGGACGTCCAGCGGGTTGGCGGGGATCCGCAGGGACTCGATGGCGCCGGTGCGCATCCGCTCGGTGACCACGGCGGACTGGACCAGGTCACCGCGGTACTTCGGGAAGACCACGCCCGTGGAGACTGCGCCGACCTGGTGGCCGGCGCGGCCGACGCGCTGGAGGCCGGAGGCGACGGACGGCGGCGACTCGACCTGGATGACGAGGTCGACCGCGCCCATGTCGATGCCGAGCTCCAGGCTGGAGGTGGCGACCACGGCGGGCAGCCGGCCCGCCTTGAGGTCCTCCTCGACCTGGGCGCGCTGCTCCTTGGAGACCGAGCCGTGGTGGGCGCGGGCGATCACCGGCGGGGCGCCCTGGGCGGCTCCCGAGCCGCCCATCAGTTCGGCGGGGGAGTGGTGCTCGTCCAGGGGCTCGCCGGTGGCGCGTTCGTACGCGATCTCGTTGAGTCTGTTGCACAGGCGTTCGGCCAGGCGGCGGCTGTTGGCGAAGACGATGGTGGAGCGGTGGGACTGGACGAGGTCGGTGATCCGCTCCTCCACGTGCGGCCAGATAGAGGGGCGCTCCGCGCCGTCGTTGCCGTCCGCCACGGGGGAGCCGCCCAGTTCGCCGAGGTCGTCGACCGGGACGACGACGGAGAGGTCGAACTCCTTGCCGGAAGGGGGCTGGACGATGTCGGCCTTGCGGCGCGGGGAGAGGAAGCGGGCGACCTCGTCGACGGGGCGGACCGTCGCGGAGAGGCCGATGCGGCGGGCGGGGCGGGGGAGGAGTTCGTCGAGGCGCTCCAGGGAGAGCGCGAGGTGGGCGCCGCGCTTGGTGCCGGCGACCGCGTGCACCTCGTCGAGGATGACGGTTTCCACGCCGGTCAGGGCGTCGCGGGTGGCCGACGTGAGCATCAGGAAGAGCGACTCGGGGGTGGTGATCAGGATGTCCGGGGGGCGGGTGGACAGGGCGCGGCGCTCGGCTGCGGGGGTGTCGCCGGACCGGATGCCGACCTTGACCTCGGGCTCGGGCAGGCCGAGGCGGACGGATTCCTGGCGGATGCCGGTGAGGGGGCTGCGGAGGTTGCGTTCCACGTCGACGGCGAGGGCCTTGAGGGGGGACACGTACAGGACCCGGCAGCGCTTCTTCGGGTCGGCGGGTGGGGGTGTCGAGGCCAGTTGGTCCAGGGCGGCGAGGAAGGCGGCCAGGGTCTTGCCGGAGCCGGTGGGGGCCACGACCAGCACGTCCGAGCCCGCCGCGATGGCCTTCCACGCGCCTGCCTGGGCGGCTGTGGGCGCGGAGAAGGCACCCGTGAACCAGCCGCGGGTCGCGGGGGAGAAGCCGTCCAGGGCTCGGTGTGCGGAGCTGACCATGCGTCCATCGTGCACCCGGGCACTGACAATCGGCTTACGGGCCGGTGGGGGCGGGTGTGCGTGTGCCTGCGGCGGCCTGTGCGGGTTCGGTGGGGGTGCGCGTTGCGCCCTCGGTTTGGTTTTGGGTCGGGGCCGGGGTGGGGGGTGTCCGTCCTCGGAACGGCGCGGAATGGGTCTTCTACGGGGGTGAACCGGGTTGACGCGCCAACCGCTGCGGGCGGACACCCCCCACCCCGGCCCCTTCGCGCCGCGGGCGGGTGCGGCGCCTTTCCCGCTGGGGACGGGGGTGCCCAGCGGCGGGAGCGCGAGAACGTGCGAGACGTCCGGTGGCGGTTGGTCCTACCGTCTGCGGTGTGGCAGTGGAAGAGACAGTGATTCGAGAAGGTGTGCGGAAGTCCGACGCGGCCGTCGTGCGGGACGGTCTGGGGGTCGGTGTCGCCGTGGGGTTGTCCGGGTTCGCCTTCGGGGTGACCTCGGCGGGAGGTGGGCTGACACTGGCCCAGACCTGTGCGCTCAGTCTATTGGTGTTCACGGGGGCGTCGCAGTTCGCGCTGGTGGGGGCGCTCGCGGCCGGGGGGAACCCCTTCACCGCCGCGGCCGGGGCCTTCTTCCTGGGGGTGCGCAACGCCTTCTACGGGCTGCGGCTGTCGCAGTTGCTGGCCCTGCCGAAGGTGGTGCGGCCGTTCGCCGCGCAGTGGGTCATCGACGAGACGGCCGCGGTGGCGCTGGCCCAGCCGACCCGGCGGGCGGTGCGGCTCGGGTTCACGGTCACCGGGGTGAGCCTTTATGTGCTGTGGAACCTCACGACGCTGTTGGGCGCGCTGGGGGCGGAGGCCATCGGGGACACCGACGCCTGGGGGCTCGACGCGGCCGGGCCCGCGGTGTTCCTGGCGTTGCTCGCGCCGATGCTGAAGACCTCGGTCGAGCGGACGGTGGCCGGGCTCGCGGTGCTGCTGGGGCTCGGTCTGCTGCCGGTGCTGCCGACCGGTACGCCGGTACTGGTCGCCGCGCTGGCCGCGCCGGCCGTGCTGTGGGCGCGGGGGCGGCGCGGACGTGAGGACGCGCGGTGAACGTCTGGATCGCGATCGGCCTGACCGCGCTGGGGTGCTACGCGGTCAAGCTCGCCGGGCTGCTGGTGCCCGCGGGCGCCCTGGGGCGGCCCCTGGTGCGCCGGTTGGCCGCGCTGCTTCCGGTCGCCCTGCTGGCCGCCCTCACAGCGCAGCAGACCTTCGCCGACGGGCGGGTGCTCGTGCTGGACGCGCGGGCCGCCGGGGTCGCGGCGGCGGCTGTCGCGCTGGTCCTGCGCGCGCCGTTCCTGCTGGTCGTCGCCGTGGCGGTCGCGGTGACCGCCGGGGCGCGGGCGCTGGGCGGGTGAGCGGCGTCAGGTGACGGAGCGGCCGTGCGCGTGGAGGGTGCGCAGGGCGCCGATGGTCGCCCCGGGGCGGGCCTCCAGGACGGCGCTCGGTGTCCTCCGGTCGGGGCTGTGCACCGGCCAGCCTCCGTCCTGCTCCTGTGCCGCGGCCAGGAAGTCCAGGGAGCGTGCCATCTCGTCGTCCGTGAACCACGCGCGCGCGAGGGAGCGCGGAGTGGGCGCGTAGTCGTGGGGGAGGAGGCGACGTTCGCCGGGGGTGCGGGCGTCCGGGTCCAGTACCGCCAGGTGCTGCTCGCGCAGCAGGCGGCCCAGGCGGTCGGCGATCGCCTCCGCGCGGAGGCGATCGGGGACGGAGTCCAGGAAGGCCACCGCCGCCCGGATCTCGTAAGGGTCGCGGCTGCGCAAGGACTCGGTCCTGAGCCAGCAGAACTCGGTGGCCCGGAAGAGCCAGGCGTGCCACACCCCGTTGCGGTGCAGCAGGCCGACCACCGGGCCGGTGGCGGTCAGCGCGCCGGGCAGGGCGCCGTCCGAGGTGGAGAGGGAGGCCAGGTAGCGGCACATCTGTTCGACGAGTGGTCCGTTGCGGCGGCCCACGGCGTCCAGGACGCGCAAGGCGTGCACGGTGTGCGGCACCTGGCTGTCCGGGCCGCGCAGCGCCGGGTCCAGCGCGTGGCCGTAGCCGCCGTCCGGGTTGCGGTAGGCGTCGAGCGCCGTCTCCACCGGGGCCGCCGCACCGCCCCGGAAGTGGTACGCGAACAGATGTCGTTCCAGCACCCGCGCGGTGAGCCACACGAAGTGCTCGGCACGGGCCAGCGGGGAGCGTGCCGTGGGCGTCGGGGGGAGCGGAACCGCGGTGTCGGCCATGTGTCAGACCGTAGGGCGGAAAGCGGTCTCCGCAGGCGGCCCGGGCCGGTCCCGCACCCATGGGCGGGATACTGGGGGCATGCGGTTGACGGTCTTCTGGCAGCGGATGGCGGAACACTTCGGTTCCGGGTACGCCGACACCTTCGCGCGCGACCACGTGATGGCGGAGCTGGGCGGGCGCACGGTGAACGAGGCGCTGAATTCCGGCTGGGAGGCGAAGGACGTGTGGCGCGTGGTGTGCTCGGTCATGAACGTGCCACAAGAGAAGCGCTGAATCGTCACGAAGATCGCCGGACGGCGTCCGGCTGTCGGTGGCGTGGGCGAAACTGGGACCGTGGCATCCACTGACGAGACCGGGCGGGAAGCCCCGCACTCATCCCCGTCCGGCCCGACGCCGCCCGCCGGCCCTCCGGCGGGCCCCGCCGGGCCGGCCGGCCGCATGCCGCGCTGGCTGCCCCGGGCCATGGTGCTCGCCCTCACGCTCTACGCCGTCTTCCAGCTGAGCAGCTGGGCCTTCCACCAGCTCACCGGCCTGCTGATCAACGTCCTGATCGCGTTCTTCCTGGCCCTCGCCATCGAGCCCGCGGTCAGCTGGATGGCCGCGCGGGGACTGCGCCGGGGGCTGGCCACCTTCCTCGTCTTCCTCGCCGTGCTGATCGCCGCCGCGGGCTTCGTCACGCTGCTCGGCTCCATGCTCGCGGGCCAGATCGTCAAGATGGTCGAGGAGTTCCCCGAGTACCTCGACTCCGTCATCAACTGGGTCAACGGCCATTTCCACACCGAGCTGCGCCGGGTCGACATCCAGGAGGGCCTGCTCCGCTCCGACTGGCTGCGCAACTACGTGCAGAACAGCGCCACCGGAGTCCTGGACGTGTCCGCCCAGGTCCTCGGCGGACTCTTCCAACTGCTGACGATCACCCTGTTCGCGTTCTACTTCGCCGCCGACGGACCACGGCTGCGCCGCGCGCTCTGCTCCGTCCTGCCGCCCGCCCGGCAGGCCGAGGTACTGCGCGCGTGGGAGATCGCCGTGAACAAGACCGGCGGCTATCTGTACTCACGCGGCCTGATGGCACTGATCTCCGGGGTGGCGCACTACGTCCTGCTGGAGATCCTGGAAGTGCCCTACGCGCCCGCGCTCGCCGTGTGGGTGGGGCTGGTGTCGCAGTTCATCCCGACCATCGGCACCTACCTCGCGGGCGCCCTGCCGATGCTGATCGCCTTCACGGTCAACCCCTGGTACGCGCTGTGGGTGCTGGTCTTCGTGGTGATCTACCAGCAGTTCGAGAACTATGTGCTGCAACCCAAGCTGACCTCGAAGACCGTCGACATCCATCCCGCGGTCGCCTTCGGCTCGGTCGTCGCGGGCACCGCGCTGCTCGGTGCCGTCGGCGCGCTGATCGCGATCCCGGCGGTCGCCACGCTCCAGGCGTTCCTGGGTGCGTACATCAAGCGGTACGACGTCACGGACGACCCCCGGGTCCACGGGCGCCGGGACCGAGGGGCGGGGCCGGGGGCCTTCACGCGCGCGCGGCAGGTGTGGGCCAGGTGGTCCGCACAGCGGTCCCGGAGGGGCTCTTCCTGAGCGGCCGCAGGGCTGCGGCGTGGCCTCGGGAGGGGCGTGCGGTGTGCGTGTGGTGCGCTTGACACGAAAATCGAACATCCATTCTTATGGAAGCGTCGACGGGCGCTCGCGATGGGCGATTCGGTTGGCTATGGACGGAGATGCACCCGAGTTATCCACAGGTCGGACCTGCGTCGGGGCGCATTGTCAGTGGCAGGCGTTAGCGTCTTTGACGTGAAGCGATCGACTCAAGCAAATCGGGTGGAACCCATGGCAGGAACCGACCGCGAGAAGGCGCTGGACGCCGCTCTCGCACAGATTGAACGGCAATTCGGCAAGGGCGCGGTCATGCGCATGGGTGACCGGCCGAACGACCCCATCGAGGTCATCCCGACCGGGTCTACCGCGCTCGACGTGGCCCTCGGTGTCGGCGGTCTGCCGCGCGGCCGCGTGGTGGAGGTCTACGGTCCGGAGTCCTCCGGCAAGACGACCCTGACCCTGCACGCGGTGGCGAACGCGCAGAAGGCCGGCGGCCAGGTCGCCTTCGTGGACGCGGAGCACGCCCTCGACCCCGAGTACGCCAAGAAGCTCGGCGTCGACATCGACAACCTGATCCTCTCCCAGCCGGACAACGGCGAGCAGGCCCTGGAGATCGTGGACATGCTGGTCCGCTCCGGTGCCCTCGACCTCATCGTCATCGACTCCGTCGCCGCGCTCGTCCCGCGTGCGGAGATCGAGGGCGAGATGGGCGACAGCCACGTCGGTCTCCAGGCGCGGCTGATGAGCCAGGCCCTGCGGAAGATCACCAGCGCGCTCAACCAGTCCAAGACCACCGCGATCTTCATCAACCAGCTCCGCGAGAAGATCGGCGTGATGTTCGGCTCCCCGGAGACCACCACCGGTGGCCGCGCGCTGAAGTTCTACGCCTCGGTGCGCATCGACATCCGGCGCATCGAGACGCTGAAGGACGGCACGGAGGCGGTCGGCAACCGCACCCGCTGCAAGGTCGTCAAGAACAAGGTCGCGCCCCCCTTCAAGCAGGCCGAGTTCGACATCCTCTACGGCCACGGCATCAGCCGCGAGGGCGGCCTGATCGACATGGGCGTGGAGAACGGCTTTGTCCGCAAGGCCGGTGCCTGGTACACGTACGAGGGCGACCAGCTCGGCCAGGGCAAGGAGAACGCCCGTAACTTCCTGAAGGACAACCCCGACCTCGCCAACGAGATCGAGCGGAAGATCAAGGAGAAGCTGGGCGTCGGGGCCCGCCCCGAGGAGCCGGCCGCCGAGCCGGGTACGGACGCCGCCGCGGTCCCCGCCGCTCCGGCCGACGCGGCCACGACGGTGCCGGCGCCCGCCGCCAAGGCCACCAAGACCAAGGCCGCGGCCGCCAAGAGCTGACCCGTGACGCGACGAACCGACTGGGCCGAGTACGACGCCTACCCGGCCACCCCGGCGCGGTGGCGCGGGCGGGGCGGCCGGGGCGACGAGGGCTCCACCCGGGAGGGTGGGGACGGGCACGGAGACGGATACGGCGACGGATATGGGGACGGCGGTGACGCCGTGGGGGCGGTCGCCGGTACGGGGGCGGGGCGCGGTCGTCGTCCGTCGCCGTACGGCGGCTCGGCCTCGTACGGCGGCGCGGCTTCGTTCGGTGGCTCGGCCCCGTCTGACGGTCCGGCCGCGCACGACGGGGCGCCGCCGTTCGGTGCCGAGGCGCTGTACGGGGAGCACGAGGCTGACGGTGGTTTCGGGGCCGGCGGGAGGGATGAGCCGGACGGGCCGTACGGAAGAGGGACGGAGGACGGCGAGGGCTACGGCAGTGGTTCACGCGGTGTCGGCGGGACGCGCCGGGGCGGTGGTCGGGCCCGGGCCCGGGAAGGTGCGGGTGGTTCCCGGGGGCGACGCGCGCGCGACCGCGGGGACGGGCCCGCTGAGGACGGAGGCGTCACTTTCTCGTCGAGGGCCGAGAAGGGGGAGCCTCCGCGGGACCCGGTCGAGCAGGCACGGGCGATCTGTCTGCGCCTGCTCACCGGGACCCCGCGCACCCGTAAGCAACTCGCCGACGCCCTGCGCAAGAAGGAGATCCCCGAGGACGCCGCGGAGGAGGTGCTGTCCCGGTTCGAGGAGGTCGGCCTGATCAACGACGGTGCCTTCGCGGATGCCTGGGTGGAGTCCCGGCACCACGGCCGGGGACTGGCCCGGCGCGCGCTCGCCCGGGAACTGCGGACCAAGGGCGTCGATTCCGCCCTCATCGACGAGGCGGTCTCGCAGCTCGACTCCGAGCAGGAGGAGGAGACCGCGCGTGAGCTGGTCGCCCGGAAACTGCGCTCCACCCGCGGGCTCGACCGGGACAAGCGGCTGCGCCGGCTCGCGGGCGTGCTGGCCCGCAAGGGCTACTCGGAGGGCATGGCCCTGAGAGTGGTCCGCCAGGCGCTGGAGGAGGAGGGCGAGGACACGGAGTTCCTCGGGGACGGGGACGGGGACGGGGACGGGGCCGGGGCCGGGGACGGGGACGGGACGTCGTTCTGACGGGGCGGGCCGAGCCCACTCGCGGCGCACGATTACCTTGCGTTCCCGGAAGGGTCACCCTTCCCCACGCGGCTGTACCGTCTGCTGCCGTCGCGCGGGTGCCCGAGCCGTGACGTCGCGCATGCGCCGCCCCCTGGAGTTCCGGTCGGAGGGCTGAAACCCGCACGGATCTTCTCCGTGTCCAGAAAGGCGGCCCGCCGTGCCCTCAGTCACGCCCTTTTCCAGCCCGTCCCGGATTCCCACCCCGGCCCGAATCCCCACCTCGCCCCGAAGCGCCCCCCTCGCCCTGCTGCTCAGCGCGGGTCTGCTGCTGAGCGGCTGCGGCGTGTTCTCCGACGCGGATTCGGGGACCTCGGTCGACGGCCGGCTCACCCTCGGGTTCGTCAACGGGGGCGACAGTGAGTTCCACCAGTGCCTCCAGAAGACCGTCGAGCTGACGGCCAGGACCAACTTCGCCACGCTGGTGACGGCCAACTCCCGGCAGGACGCCGCGACGGAACTGTCCAACATCGAGGACATGATCGCCCGCAAGGTCGACGCGATCATCCTCCAGACGGTCAGCACGGACGTGCTCAAGCGCGGTGTCGCCAAGGCGCAGGAAGCGGATGTCCCCATCTTCCTGACCTCCGTCAGCACCGATCCGTCCGACATCCTCGGTGCCGTCGTCGTCGACCTCAAGGCGGTGGGCCGGCTGGACGCCCAGTGGATCGACCGGGACGCCGCGGGCCGCCCGGCCAAGGCCGGGGTGATCGCCGGAGCGCCCGGTGCCGCCTCCGACCTGCTCGTCGGCGGCCTCACCAAGGCGCTGCCCGGCAACGTCCGGGTGGTCGCCACCGAACCCGGCATGTACGACGCCGACAAGGCCCGCAAGGTCGCCGCGGCCATGATCCGGGACCATCCGGACCTGGACTACGCCTTCGTCGCGAACGAGCAGATGGCGTTCGCCGCCCGCGAGGCGTTCGACGCGGCCGGTGCCGACGGGGTGCGGATCGTGACGGTCAACGGGACCGACGAGGCGCTGGCCGCGCTCAAGGACGGCCGGTTCTCGGCGACCGTCTCCAACTCGGCCGGTGAGACCGGGGAACTGGCCGTACGTAACACCATCGCCCTGCTGCGCGGCCGGACGGCGGAGAAGATCGCCAAGACGCCGATCCGGCTGATCACCAAGAGCACGGCGGACACGGCACCGTTCTACTGCGACTCCGACGCCTGAGCCGGTGGGCGCCGCACCGGCAGCCCGGCCGCCCGCCAGGCCTGGAAGCCGCCGGTCAGATCGGTGGCCCGGCGCAGCCCCAGACGGTGCAGGGACTCCGCCGCCAGGCTGGAGGCGTACCCCTCGTTGCACAGGACGACGATCCGCAGGTCGTGGCCGGTGGCCTCGGGGACGCGGTGGCTGCCCCGGGGGTCCAGCCGCCACTCCAGTTCGTTGCGCTCGATCACCAGGGCGCCGGGGATCAGGCCGTCCCGCTCGCGCAGCGCTGCGTACCGGATGTCGACCAGGAGGGCCTCGCCCGCCTCGGCGGCCCGGTACGCCTCGCGGGGCTTGATCCGCTGGTAGCCCCGGCGTACGCGCGCCAGCAGGGCGTCGATCCCCTCGTGCCGGGCGGTTTCCTCGGCCCTTGCGGTCTCCTCGCGTCCGGTCTCTTCGTGTCCGGCGGGCGGTTCGCCCCGCGCGCTCTCCTCGCCCTCCGCGGTCTCCTCGCGCCCGGTGGACGTCTCGCTTCGCAGAGTCCCCCCGCGCCCGTCAGACCCGTCCGGGCCGGTCACTGCCAGTCCTCCGGGCGTTCGACCTGCTCCAGGCGGAGTACGGGGCCGGTGCGGCTGTAGCGGCGCATCAGCGGCAGCGGCGGGTAGTAGGCATGGACCGAGACGGCGTGCTGGTCCGGGGACTCGTTGAGCACCTCGTGCACGTGGTGCCGGCCGAAGGCGCGTCCCTGCCCGGCCGACAGCCGGCGTGCCCGGTCGACGCCGTCGGCCAGTTCCAGGGTGCGCCAGGCGTGGGTGGGCAGCCGGACGGCGAGCGCGTTCTCCTTGAGCTCGCCGGCCGCGGTCACGAACGCGCCCACCGAGTCGGCGTGGTCGTGCCAGCCGGTGCCGGTGCCGGGCGGCCAGCCGATCAGCCACGCCTCGCTGCCGCCCGGCCCCTCCAGCCGTACCCAGGTCCGGCCCTGGGGGTCGAGGGGAAGCGAGGCGACGAGCGCGGTGTCGGCGGCGGCCCGGCGGGCGAAGGCGAGCAGCTCGGCCTGGGTGGGCGCGGCCGAGCGCGCCGCCGCGGAGGAGGAAGCGGGGGAGGAAGCGGAGGTGGAAGGGCTGGGAGCAGGGGTGGAGACAGACACGGTTACCGTCCTGGAAGTTCGCGGGAGCGCGCGGCGGCGTGCGGAACGGCGCGCGCGAGGAAGAGGGAGGCGAATTCAGCAGGACGGACGACACACGCAGCCCGCATAGCGGACGAGGTCCATATGGACCCTCCGCCACAGGCGCACATCGGTGTCGGTCATGGTCCGGAGTACACCATGACCGTGCGGACCGGTCAACTCACCGTCACCATGCGGGCGGTACGGTGACGAGGAGTGGTGTCTCAGCCGGAAGCCGCGGACGCGGACGTAGCGGCGGACGCCGAAGCCGACGCCGCCGAAGCCTCCCGAGCCGAGCCCGCCGCCCCGCCCAGCGCCGCCTCGGCCGCTGTGTACAGGTCGGCCGGACGCACCCCGTTCAACGCCGTGACCAGGTGTCCGTCGGGCCGTACCAGCAGCACGGTGTGGGCGCCGGCGCCCGGGTAGCTCTCGGCGACCAGCAGCTCGGCGCGGTACGGCAGCGCGGTCACCGCCGCGGCCAGCCGGGGCATGATGCCGGCGGTCACCCAGTGCCTGCGCTCCCACACGCCGGTGCCCGGCGCGACCAGCACCACCAGCAGCGCCCCGCGCCCCAGCCGGTCGCGCAGCCGGACGAAGGCGCCGTCCTCCGCGGTCACCCGTACGTCGCTGACCTGCGCACCGGGCGCCGTACCGACTGTTGTCTCCCCGTCGAGGCGCGGAGGTGCGAGCGGTGAATCGGGGTACGCCCCCGGCGCACCGAGCGCGCCGCGCCCCAAGTGACCGTCCGTGTGCAGCGCGTCGTGCCCCCGGGCCGAGCCGGGGACGTATCCGCGCAGTCCGCCGCCGCCGCGCAGCAGCGGCAGGGCCTGGTCGGCGGCGCGCAGCCGGGCGGCGACCGCGGTGCGCCGCTCGGCCTGGTAGCTGTCGAGGAGGGCGTCGTTCGGGCCGGGTCCGTGGTGCCAGGCCGCCGCCAGCTTCCAGGCCAGGTTGTCGGCGTCCCGCAGTCCCTCGTCGAGTCCCTGGGTGCCCAGTGCGCCGAGCAGGTGGGCCGCGTCCCCGGCGAGCAGCACCCGGCCCACCCGCCAGCGGCGGGCGAGGCGGTGGTGGACGGTGTGGACGCCGGTGTCGAGGAGTTCGTAGGCCGGGGTGTCCCCGCCGTTCCAGCCGGCGAGGGTCTCGCGGATGCGGGAGACGAGCAGTTCGGGGGTGACCAGGTCCTTGCCGGGCGGCAGCAGCCAGTCCAGCCGCCACACCCCGTCGGGCAGCGGCCGGCCGGTGATCTCGCCGGCCGCCGGGCCGGACGTACGCCACGGCGGGGAGCGGTGGAGCAACGCTTCTTCACTCCACGGCAGTTCGGTGCGCAGCGCGGCGACGGCGTGCCGTTCCACCGCCGTACGGCCCGGGAAGCGGATGTCCTGGAGCTTGCGCACGGTGGAGCGGGGGCCGTCGCAGCCGATCAGGTAACTGCCGCGCCACCAGGTGCCCTTGGGGCCACGGGTGTGGACGGTGACACCGGAGGGCTCCTGCTCCAGGGTGTCCAGGCGGCTGTCCACGGCGATCCTCACCAGGGACTCGCGGGCCAGGGCGGTGCGCAGCGCGCCGGTCAGCAGGTGCTGGGCGAGGTGCAGCGGGGCGGGGTCGGTGTCGTCGAACGTGATCTCGCGCGTCACCTGCTTGCGCCGCATCGACCGCCATCCGGCCCAACGGAAACCGAGCCGGGCCAGCGGCGCACGGGTGAGCCGTTCGAGCAGGGCGACGGTGTCCTCGGGCAGGACGACGGTGCGCGCGGGGCGTGGTTCGTCCTTGCCCGGTCCCTCGTCGAGGACGACGCAGGGCACCTCCTGCCGGGCCAGGGCAAGGGCGAGCGTGAGCCCGACGGGCCCCGCTCCGACGATGATCACCGGGTCCACGGCGCGGCGCCCCCTGCCCGCTGCGGTGTCCGCCGGGACACAGGTGAACAGGACGTTTGAGCAGGGTGCACGATCACAGAACGTATGCAACCCATTGCCGGTGTCCGCGTCAAGCGACGGAGACACCGATGCGGACATCGGCGCGCACACCGGCGCGGGAGACTGACGCAGACACCGACGGAGGCAGCGGCGATCATGCCACTGCCTCCGTGCGGGCGGTGCGCGGGTGCCGCGGGGATGCCGCGGGACGAGTGGCCGTCAGGCCGACACCGCTCCGGCGTTCGGCTGGTTGTCGTCGGCCGTGAGGACCGCGCCGGTCGACTTCTTGCCCTGCCGCAGCCGGCGCTCCAGCCAGCTCGCGAAGCTGGTGAGGGCGAAGTTGATCGCGATGTAGATCAGGGCCACCACCGTGAAGCTGGCGATGGTGTTGGCGCCGTAGTAGCCGCTCATGGTGTTGGCCGAGGACAGCAGCTCGGAGTAGGTGAGGACGGCGCCGCCGAGGGCGGTGTCCTTCACGATCACCACGAGCTGGCTGACGATGGCCGGCAGCATCGCGGTGACCGCCTGCGGCAGCAGGATCAGCCGCATCAGCTGGCCCTTGCGCAGACCGATCGCCATCGCGGCCTCGGACTGGCCCTTGGGCAGGGTGAGGATGCCGGCCCGGACGATCTCGGCGAGCACCGAGGCGTTGTACAGCACCAGACCCGTGACGACCGCGTACAGCGGACGGTCGTCCGAGCTGACGTCGGTGTACTCGGCGAACAGCGCCAGACCGAAGATCATCAGGACCAGGACCGGGATGGAGCGGAAGAACTCCACCACGATGCCGGCCGGGATCCGCACCCAGCGGTGGTCCGACAGCCGGGCGATGCCGAACACGGCGCCGAGCGGCAGCGCTATCACCACCGCGAGGGCGGCCGCCTTGAGGGTGTTCTCCAGGCCCGGCCAGATGTACGTCGACCAGGCCTCGGTGCCGGTGAAGAACATCTCCCACTTGGCCCACTCCAGCTGGCCCTTGTCCTGGAGCGTGCCGATGACCCACCACAGCAGGGCGGCGACGGCGACCACGAAGACCGCGGTGAGGACGATGTTGCGCCGCTTGGCCCGGGGGCCCTGGGCGTCGTAGAGAACGGAGCTCATCGCTTCACCGCCACCTTCTTGCCCACCCAGCCCAGGATCAGACCGGTCGGCAGCGTCAGAATCACGAAACCGAGGGCGATGATCGCGGAGATCAGCAGCAGCTGGGCCTCGTTCTCGATCATCTCCTTCATCAGCAGCGCCGCCTCGGCGACCCCGATCGCGGCGGCCACCGTGGTGTTCTTGGTGAGCGCGATCAGCACGTTGGCCAGCGGGGTCACGGAGGAGCGGAACGCCTGGGGGAGCACCACCAGGGACAGCACCTGGCCGAAGCTGAGGCCGATGGCCCGGGCCGCCTCGGCCTGGCCGACCGGCACCGTGTTGATGCCGGAGCGCAGCGCCTCACAGACGAAGGACGAGGTGTAGAGGATCAGGCCGAGGACGGCGAGCCGGAAGTTGAGCGACTCGAAGTTGCCGCCGGCGCCCAGGGTGACGCCCAGGGTCTGGCTCAGGCCCAGGGACGAGAACAGGATGATGACGGTGAGCGGAATGTTCCGCACGATGTTCACGTACGCGGTCCCGAAACCGCGCATCAGCGGGACCGGGCTGACGCGCATGGCGGCCAGCAGAGTGCCCCAGATCAGGGAGCCGACGGCCGACAGCAGGGTGAGCTGCACCGTCGTCCAGAAGGCTCCCAGCAGGTCGTAGTCTTCCAAGAAGTCGAACACGATCTCCCGCGCTTCCGCGTGTAGGGGTGCCCGCACAGGGTGCGCCGCCCCCACCCGGGACGGCGCACCCTGTCAGGCGCTGCCTCAGCTCTTGATGTCGCCGATCTTCGGCGCGGGCTCGTTCTTGTAGTCGGCCGGGCCGAGGTTGTCCTTGACGGCCGTGTCCCAGGCGCCGTCGGAGACCATCGCCTCGAGCGCGGTGTTGATCTTGGCCTTGAGGTCGCTGCCCTTCTTGACCCCGATGCCGTAGTTCTCGTTGGTCATCTTGAAGCCGCCGAGCTTGAACTTGCCCTTGAACTGCGACTGCGAGGCGTAACCGGCGAGGATCGAGTCGTCCGTGGTCAGCGCGTCGATGGCGCCGTTCTGAAGACCGGTCAGACAGGCCGAGTAGGTCGGGTAGTTCTGGAGCTGGGCCTTGGGCGCGAGCTTGTCCTTGACGTTCTGCGCCGAGGTGGAGCCGGTGACCGAACACAGCTTGGCGTCGTTCAGGTCCTCCGGCGCCTTGATCTTGCTGTCGTCGGCGCGCAGCAGCACGTCCTGGTGGGCCAGCAGGTACGGGCCGGCGAAGTCGACCTTCTCGGCCCGCTCGTCGGTGATCGAGTAGGTGGCGGCGATGAAGTCGACGTCACCGCGCTGGAGCATGGTCTCGCGGTCGGCGCTCTTCGCCTCCTTCCACTCGATCTGGTCCTCGCTGTAGCCGAGCTTCTTGGCGACATAGGTGGCGACGTCCACGTCGAAGCCCGCGTAGCCGTCCGGGGTCTTCTGGCCGAGGCCCGGCTGGTCGAACTTGATGCCGATGGTGATCTTCTTGCTGTCCCCGGAGGAGCCGCTGTCGTCGTCGCCGGAGCCGCAGGCGGTGGCGGACAGGGCGAGGGCGAGCACGGTGGCCGAGGCGGCGGTGACCTTGCGGAGCTTCATGGTGAACATCCTTCGACTGTGTTCAGATGAGCAGATGGGGCCGTCAAGCGCGGGTGACGTGAGCCGGGTGTGGGGCAGCGGCGTCGGTGGAGCAGCGGCGTCAGTGGTGCAGGATCTTCGACAGGAAGTCCTTGGCGCGGTCGCTGCGCGGGTTGCTGAAGAACTGGTCCGGCGTGGCCTCTTCGACGATCCGGCCGTCCGCCATGAAGACCACCCGGTTGGCCGCGGAGCGGGCGAAGCCCATCTCGTGCGTGACGACGATCATCGTCATGCCGTCCCGGGCGAGCTGCTGCATGACCTCCAGGACCTCGTTGATCATCTCCGGGTCCAGCGCCGAGGTCGGCTCGTCGAAGAGCATCACCTTCGGGTCCATGGCCAGCGCGCGGGCGATCGCGACGCGCTGCTGCTGGCCGCCGGAGAGCTGCGCGGGGTACTTGTCCGCCTGATGGCCCACCCCGACCCGGTCGAGCAGGGCCCGGGCCTTCTCCTCGGCCTGCTTCTTGTCCGCCTTGCGGACCTTGACCTGGCCCAGGATGACGTTGTCGAGCACCGTCTTGTGCGCGAAGAGGTTGAAGGACTGGAAGACCATGCCGACGTCGGCCCGCAGTCGCGCCAGCTCCCGGCCCTCCTGGGGCAGCGGCTTGGCGTCGATCGTGATGGCGCCGGAGTCGATCGTCTCCAGCCGGTTGATGGTGCGGCACAGCGTGGACTTACCGGACCCGGAGGGCCCGATCACCACGACGACCTCGCCGCGGGCGATCGTCAGATCGATGTCCTGGAGCACGTGCAACGCGCCGAAGTGCTTGTTGACATTCTTCAGTACGACCAGATCGCCGGTTGCGGCCACGTCATCCTTGGCCACCGATACTTCGGTCATCGCTCTGAGGCTCCGTCCTCCTCGGTTTTGGAGGACAGTAGTGACGCCGGACGACCTGCGTCATTACATCTGAGGAGGATCTGAGCATCACGATCCGATAGCGATCGGACACGTGTCGTAGCACGTACGAGCAGGGCGCATATCGGCCGGATAACTTCGGGGTTTCCGCAACCGGAACCCTCTTGACGCCGTCCCTGTCCATCAGCGTGACTGCACGGGTACGCGCGCGTACCGACGTCGTTTGTACCCGTGCCGAGCGTACGGCGGATGAACCGAAGGGGGACCGGATGAGACTGCTGCTCGTCGAGGACGACAACCATGTCGCCGCCGCCCTGTCCGCGATCCTGGCGCGGCACGGCTTCGACGTCACCCACGCGCGCAGCGGCGAGGAGGCGCTGCGGGCGCTGGTCCCCGAGAGCGACGGCTTCGGTGTCGTCCTGCTCGACCTGGGCCTGCCCGACCAGGACGGCTACGAGGTCTGCGGCAAGATACGCAAGCGCACCGCCACGCCGGTCATCATGGTGACCGCCCGCGCGGACGTCCGCTCCCGCATCCACGGCCTCAACCTGGGCGCCGACGACTACGTGGTCAAGCCGTACGACACCGGCGAACTGCTGGCCCGGATCCACGCCGTCAGCCGGCGCACCGCCCACGAGGACGCGCCGGGCGCGGAGCACGAGGTGCGCCTCGGCGCCGTGCACATCGAACTGCCCACCCGCCAGGTACGGGTGGACGGTACCGTCGTCCAGCTCACCCGCAAGGAGTTCGACCTGCTCGCCCTGCTCGCCCAGCGCCCCGGCGTGGTCTTCCGCCGGGAACAGATCATCAGCGAGGTCTGGCGCACCAGCTGGGAGGGGACCGGGCGCACCCTGGAGGTGCACGTCGCCTCCCTGCGCGCCAAGCTGCGCCGGCCCGCCCTGATCGAGACCGTGCGCGGCGTCGGCTACCGCCTCGTCGCGCCCACCGCGTAGCGGGCCCGGGTGCGCGCGCGTCTGCTGCCGCTGCTGATCGTCCTGATGGCGGCCGTCCTGCTGGCGTTCGGCGTGCCACTCGCCGTCAGCGTGGCCCGGGCCGAGCAGCAGGAGACGGTCGTCGACCGGATCGACGACACCGCGCGGTTCGCGGCGCTCGCCCAGTTCGTCGGCGACGCGCCCTCAGGGTCGCGCACCACGCCCACCGAGCGGCTGGCGACCCTCCAGAGCGAACTGATCAGCTACTACGAGGTCTACGACATCCGGGCCGCCGTCTTCTACACCAATCACATCCCCATGGCCAACGCCCCGACCACCTGGTTCCTCCCCCAGCAGGGCGAGGCGCGGGACGCCTTCGACGAGGCGCTGCTCAGCCGCCGCAGCCACGACCCGGAGCAGGTGTGGCCCTGGGAGGACGGCCGGCTGGTGGTCGCCTCACCGGTCATCCGGGACGGCGACGTGGTCGCGGTGGTGGTCACCGACTCGCCCACCGGTCCGATGCGCTCGCGCACCCTGGACGGCTGGCTGGTCATCGCCGCCGGTGAGATCGCCGCGATGTTACTGGCCGTGGGCGCCGCCCTGCGGCTCACCGGCTGGGTGCTGCGCCCCGTACGCGTCCTGGACGCCACCACCCACCAGATCGCCACCGGCCGCCTCAAGTCCCGGGTCGCCCCGTCCGGGGGACCGCCGGAACTTCGGCGGCTGGCCCGGTCGTTCAACGAGATGGTGGACAACGTCGAGGACGTGCTGGAGCAGCAGCGCGCCTTCGTCGCCGACGCCTCCCACCAACTGCGCAACCCGCTGGCCGCGCTGCTGCTCCGCATCGAGCTGCTCGCCTTCGAGCTGCCCGAGGGCAACGCGGAGATCGCTTCCGTGCAGACCGAGGGCAAGCGGCTGGCCCACGTCCTGGACGACCTGCTGGACCTGGCGCTGGCCGAGCACACCGAGCCCGACCTGAAGGTCACCGACATCGGCGCGCTGGCCGCCGAGCGGGTCGCGGCCTGGTCGCCGACGGCCGCGGCCAAGGGCGTGGTGCTGGCCGGGGACTGCCCGCCGACCACCGCCTGGGCGGACCCGGTGGCGCTCTCCAGCGCCCTGGACGCGGTGATCGACAACGCGGTGAAGTTCACCCCCGAGGGCGAGATCGTGCAGGTCACGGTCGCCTCCGACGGCGTCTCCTCGACGGTCGTCGTCGCCGACCGCGGCCCCGGTCTGACCGACGAGGAACTCTCCCGGGTCGGCGACCGTTTCTGGCGCAGCGGCCGGCACCAGAACATCAAGGGCTCCGGGCTCGGCCTGTCCATCTGCCGCGCCCTGCTCGCCGCGGGCGGCGGCACGATGGCCTACGAGCACCATCGTCCGCACGGGCTGAAGGTGACGGTGTCGGTGCCGAGGAGCGCGCCCCCGGACAGCCCCGGGCCGGTCAGGGTTTGACGGACGCGTAGTAGCGCCGGGCGCCCTCGTGGAGCTGGAGCGGGTCGGTGTAGATCGCCGTGCGCAGATCGACCAGCTGGGCCGAGTGCACGTGCGCCCCGATGCCGTCCCGGCTCTCGATCACCGTCCGGGTCAGCCACTCGGTGATCCGGGGATCGGCGTCCTCCCGCGTGATCAGCACGTTGGACACCGCCATCGTCGGCACCGCGTACCCGTTCTGGACCGTGGGATAGGCCGACTCCGGCATGGCGGCGGCCCGGTAGTAGCGGGTCGGCCCCGCCTGGTCGTGCAGCTTGGCGACGAGCTTCTCCTCGATCGGCACGAACCGGAACGACGGCTTCTTGGCGATCCGTTCCAGCCCGTCCGTCGGCAGCCCGCCCGACCAGAAGAACGCGTCGAGCCCGTGCCCCAGCCGCTCGGGGCCGGTGTCGATGCCGTCGGCCCGCGGGGTGATGTCCGTCTGCGGATCGATGCCCGCGGCCTTCAGCAGCCGGGTCGCTATCAGCCGCACGCCCGAGTCGGGCAGCCCGATGGCCACCCGCTTGCCCCGCAGGTCGGCGACTGACTGGATCGGCGAGTCGGCGGAGACGACCAGCTGTACGTAGTCGTCGTACAGCCGCGCCACCCCGCGCAGCCGGTCGGCGCCGGGCCGGTCGTCGAAGGCGTACGTCTCCACCGCGTCGGCCGCGGCGATCGCGAAGTCGGCCCGGCCGGTCGCCACCCGCGCGACGTTCTCCTGGGAGCCCGCGCTGGTGCGCAGCCGCACCTTCAGCCCCGGCATGTCCTTGCGCAGCTGCTCGCGCAGCAGTTCGCCGTACTTCTGGTAGACCCCCGCGCGGGTGCCGGTGGCCAGCGTGATCGTCCCCGTCGGGGGCTTCTCGCCCAGCGGCAGCAGCCACCACAGCAGCAGGCCGAACGCGACGACGGCGGCCGTCGCGCCCAGCAGGGCCCGGCGGGTGCCGATACGGGAGAACAGCGTGGGCATGCGCGCGATCCTGCCAGCCCGCATGCCCGCTGACCAGGGCGGCCGGGCGCGGGGCCGGATTGTCACAGGCGGTCGTTACAGTCGGTCGCATGAGTTCGTCCCCCGCCGACCGCGCGACTTCGTCCCCTGCTGACCTGGTCCGGGCCTTCCACCGGACCTTCGGGCTGGACACCCGCGACACCCCGGCGCGGGTGGATCCGCGCCTGGCCGCCCACCGCGGCGAACTGCTCGCCGAGGAGGCGGCGGAGGTGGCTGAGGTCTCCGTCGAAGGACCGCTGGACCACCTCGCGCACGAGCTGGCCGACGTGGTCTACGTCGCCTACGGCACGGCGTTGGTGCACGGCATCGACCTGGACGCGGTGATCGCCGAGATACACCGGTCCAACATGACGAAGCTGGGCCCAGAGGGGCAGATCAGCCGCAGGGCCGACGGGAAGGTCCTCAAGGGCGAGCACTACGAGGCACCGGACGTGGCGGGGGTGCTGCGGCGGCAGGGGTGGACGCCGGACTGCCCCGCCTCTTAGCCGGCCACCGTCGCCGGGCTGCCCTGCGCCTCAGTCGGCCACCGTCGCCGGATCGCCCCGCTCCTCGGCCACCGTCGCCGGGCTGTCCCGCCCTTCACTCGGCCACCGTCGCCGGATCGTCCCGCTCCTCAGTCGGCCACCGTCGCCTCCGCGTCAGCCGTCCGGGGGGTCTCCTCGGGGACGTCCGGGCGGCGGTCCCGCCTGGCGTTCCGGCGGCGGGCCAGCAGGCTCGCGACCGACTCGGTGTACCGGGCGGTGAGCGGACCGAGAATGACCAGAATCAGCACGTACGCCGTGGCCAGCGGGCCGAGGGACGGTTCGATACCGGCCGAGACGGCGAGCCCCGCGATCACGATGGAGAACTCGCCGCGGGCCACCAGCGCGCCGCCCGCCCGCCAGCGCCCCTTGACCGAGATCCCGGCCCGCCGCGCCGCCCAGTATCCCGTGGCGATCTTCGTCAGGGCGGTGAGGACCGCCAGCGCGAGGGCGGGCAGCAGCACCGGCGGAATGCTCGCCGGGTCGGTGTGCAGCCCGAAGAAGACGAAGAACACGGCGGCGAACAGGTCCCGCAGCGGGCTCAACAGCGTGTGCGCGCCCTCCGCGACCTCCCCGGACAGCGCGATGCCCACCAGGAACGCGCCGACCGCCGCCGACACCTGGAGCTGCTGGGCCACACCAGCGACCAGGATCGTCAGACCCAGCACGACCAGGAGCAGCTTCTCCGGGTCGTCGCTGGAGACGAACCGGGAGATCACCCGGCCGTAGCGGACCGCCACGAACAGCACGATCCCGGCCGCGCCCAGCGCGATCGCCAGCGTCACGCTGCCCGTCATCAGCCCGGCACCGGCCACCAGCGCCGTGACGATCGGCAGGTACACCGCCATCGCCAGGTCCTCCAGGACCAGCACGCTGAGGATCACCGGGGTCTCCCGGTTGCCGACCCGGCCGAGATCGCCGAGCACCTTGGCGATCACACCGGACGACGAGATCCAGGTGACCCCGGCCAGTACGACGGCGGCGACCGGGCCCCAGCCCATCAGCAGCGCCGCCACCGCGCCCGGCAGGGCGTTGAACGCGCAGTCCACGAGCCCCGCCGGATAGTGCGACTTCAGATTGGTGACCAGGTCACCGGCCGTGTACTCCAGGCCCAGCATCAGCAGCAGCAGGATGACGCCGATCTCGGCGCCGGTCGCGACGAACTCCTCGCTCGCGCCGAGCGGCAGCAGCCCGCCCTCGCCGAAGGCCAGCCCGGCGAGCAGGTACAGCGGGATGGGGGAGAGCCCGAACCGGCCGGCGAACCGGCCGAGCAGGCCGAGGCCCAGGATGATGGAACCGAACTCGATCAGCAGTACCGCGGAACCGTGCACCGGGTCACTCCCGCCCGAGTATCGCCGCGGCCGCGTCGACGCCTTCTCGGGTGCCGATGACGATCACCAGGTCGCCGCCCATCAGCCGGAAGTCCGGGGTCGGGGACGGGACCGCCTCGGCGTGCCGCAGCACGGCCACGATCGACGCGCCGGTCTCGGTCCGCATCCTGGTGTCGCCCAGCACCCGCCCGTTCCAGTGGGAGGTCGCGGCCACCTCGATCCGCTCGGCCACCAGCCCGAGGCCGGAGGCGCCCAGCAGGCTCGCGCTCTGGTGCGACGGCTTCAGCGCGTTGATCAGCGCATCCGCCTCGGCGGACGTCAGCTTCAGGGACTGCGCGCAGGAGTCGGGGTCGTCGGCCCGGTACACGTTGACCGTGCGGGCGCCGTCCCGGTGCGCCACCACCGACAGCTGGCGGTGTTCCCGGGTGACCAGGTCGTACTGGACCCCGATGCCCGGCAGCGGCGTCGCCCTCAGGCGTGGAGCGGACACGTGGCTTCTCCTCGTTCGTTCTCGTGCTGTGCTGCGCCCGGCCCGGTGCCCATGGGTGTCCGGTGGCGCGTCGCCATGCTGTCACCCGCACGTACGGTGGCGATATGGGTGTCGTGACGGATATGCGCAACCGGCCGGGAGTACGGAGACTGCTCCCGGCGGCGTCGTGGGCGAGAGCGGCGTCCGCCGCACCGGCGTCCGCGAAAGCCGCGTCCGCGAGTTCCGGAGGGAGCGGGAAGCAGACCGTGTCGCTGTTCTGGCGGATCTTCTCGCTCAACGCCACCGGCCTGGTACTGGCCACCGCGCTGCTGCTGGGACCGGTCACCGTCTCCACCCCCGTGCTGCCGCACGAGGCACTGATCCTGCTCGGCGGCCTCGCCGCGCTGCTGATCGGCAACGCGATCGTGCTGCGGGTCGGCCTCACCCCGCTGCGCCGGCTGGGCCACGCGATGTCCACCGCCGACCTGCTGCGTCCCGGAACCCGCCCGGAGGTCTCCGGCCCGGCCGAGGCGGCCGTGCTGATCGCGACGTACAACACCATGCTCGACCGTCTCCAGGCGGAACGCGCCGCCGGGGCCGCCCACGCGCTGCACGCCCAGGAACGCGAGCGGCACCGCATCGCCCGGGAACTGCACGACGAGGTCGGTCAGACCCTCACCGCCGTCCTGCTCCAGCTCAAACGGGTCGCTGACCGGGTGCCCGCCGAACTGCGCGACGAGGTGGGCCAGACCCAGGAGGCGACCCGGGCCGGACTGGACGAGATCCGGCGCATCGCCCGCCGGCTGCGCCCCGGCGTGCTGGAGGAGCTGGGCCTGGCCAGCGCCCTGCGCTCGCTCGCCGCCGAGTTCACCCACCACGGGCTCACCGTGCGCCACCAGGTCCCCGGCGAGCTGCCCCCGCTCTCCCCGGAGGCGGAACTCGTCCTCTACCGGGTCGCTCAGGAGGGCCTGACCAACACCGCCCGGCACTCCGCCGCCGACCGTGCCGACGTCACCCTGCGTCGGCTTCCCGACGCCGTCGAACTCCTGGTCCGCGACAACGGCACCGGCATCGGCGACGCCCCCGAGGGGACCGGCATCGGCGGCATGCGGGAACGCGCCCTGCTGGTGGGAGCCGACCTGTCGGTGGCATCCGGCCCGGACGGGGGCACCGACGTACGCCTGCGCGTCCCCGCAGCACCCGCCGGAACCGGCCCCCACGCGCGCGTACTGACCGGAAGGCCCGGAGCCGACCTCCACGCGCGCGTGCCGACCGGAAGGCCCGGCCCCGACCCGCACGCGAACGCGCCCACCGCGCCCGGAGACCGCCGATGACCACCCACTCCCCGCCGCCCCCGATCCGCGTCCTGCTCGCCGACGACCACACCCTGGTACGCCGCGGTGTGCGCCTCATACTCGACGGCGAACCCGACCTGAGAGTCGTCGCCGAGGCCGGGGACGGCGCCGAGGCGGTCGCGGCGGCCCGGTCCGGCGACGTGGACCTCGCCGTCCTGGACGTCGCCATGCCCCGGATGACCGGCCTCCAAGCGGCCCGCGAACTCTCCCGCCGCCTGCCCGACCTGCGCATCCTCATCCTGACGATGTACGACAACGAGCAGTACTTCTTCGAGGCCCTCAAGGCGGGCGCCTGCGGTTACGTGCTCAAATCGGTCGCCGACCGCGACCTGGTGGAGGCGTGCCGGGCCGCCGTGCGCGACGAGCCGTTCATCTACCCGGGCGCCGAGCGCGCCCTGGTCCGCGCCTACCTGGACCGCCTGCACCGGGGCGACGGACTGCCCGCGCGGCCGATCACCGAACGTGAGGAGGAGATCCTCAAGCTCGTCGCCGAGGGCCACACCTCCAAGGAGATCGGCGAACTCCTCTTCATCAGCGCCAAGACCGTCGAACGGCACCGCGCCAACCTGCTCCAGAAGCTCGGCGTCCGGGACCGCCTGGAGCTGACCCGGTACGCGATCCGGGCCGGCCTCATCGAGCCCTGACCAGCGGCTTTCACGGTTGTCCACAGGCCGCCCGGGTCACTGCCGCGGACCGCCTACCCTTATTGCCATGACCAGCATCGACCGGAGCCAGACCGTGGGCGCCCCCCGCACATACGAGGTACGCACCTACGGGTGCCAGATGAACGTCCACGACTCCGAGCGATTGTCAGGTCTGTTGGAGGACGCCGGGTACGTCCGCGCCCCCGAGAGCGCCGACGGCGACGCGGACGTCGTCGTCTTCAACACCTGCGCGGTGCGTGAGAACGCCGACAACAAGCTGTACGGCAACCTGGGCCACCTCGCCCCGAAGAAGGCGAGCCGCCCCGGCATGCAGATCGCGGTCGGCGGCTGTCTGGCCCAGAAGGACCGCGACACCATCGTGAAACGCGCCCCCTGGGTGGACGTGGTCTTCGGCACGCACAACATCGGCAAGCTGCCGGTCCTCCTGGAGCGCGCCCGCGTGCAGGAGGAGGCACAGGTCGAGATCGCCGAGTCGCTGGAGGCGTTCCCGTCCACGCTGCCCACCCGCCGCGAGAGCGCCTACGCCGCCTGGGTCTCCATCTCGGTGGGCTGCAACAACACCTGCACCTTCTGCATCGTCCCCGCCCTGCGCGGCAAGGAGAAGGACCGCCGCCCCGGCGACATCCTGGCCGAGGTCGAGGCCCTGGTCGCCGAGGGCGTCTCCGAGATCACCCTGCTCGGGCAGAACGTCAACGCGTACGGCTCGGACATCGGCGACCGCGAGGCGTTCAGCAAGCTGCTGCGGGCCTGCGGCACCATCGACGGCCTGGAGCGGGTCCGCTTCACCTCACCGCATCCGCGCGACTTCACCGACGACGTGATCGCCGCCATGGCCGAGACACCGAACGTGATGCCGCAGCTGCACATGCCGCTCCAGTCCGGCTCCGACCCGGTCCTCAAGGCGATGCGCCGCTCCTACCGCCAGGAGCGCTACCTCGGGATCATCGAGAAGGTCCGCGCCGCCATCCCGCACGCCGCGATCACCACCGACATCATCGTGGGCTTCCCCGGCGAGACCGAGGCGGACTTCGAGCAGACCCTGCACGTCGTCCGCGAGGCCCGGTTCGCGCAGGCGTTCACCTTCCAGTACTCCAAGCGCCCCGGCACCCCGGCCGCCGAGATGGACGGCCAGATCCCCAAGAAGGTCGTCCAGGAGCGCTATGAGCGGCTGGTCGCCCTCCAGGAGGAGATCTCCTGGGAGGAGAACAAGAAGCAGGTCGGCCGCACCGTGGAGCTGATGGTCGCGGAGGGCGAGGGCCGCAAGGACGGCAGCACCCACCGCCTCTCCGGCCGTGCCCCCGACAACCGCCTGGTCCACTTCACCAAGCCGGACCAGGAGGTCCGCCCCGGCGACGTGGTCACCGTCGAGATCACCTACGCCGCCCCGCACCACCTGCTCGCGGAGGGCGCCGTCCGCGCCGTGCGGCGCACCCGCGCGGGCGACGCCTGGGAGAAGCGCCACACGGCGGAGCAGACCGCCAAGCCCACGGGCGTGCTGCTGGGCCTGCCGAAGATCGGCGTCCCCGAACCACTGCCGGCCGCGGTCGGCGGCTGCGGCTGCGACTGACCGCACGACCGGGAGCCGCCGGGAGTCGCGCGGGGCGGTGGCCGGGGCGGTGGCCATCGGCCGCAAGGGACGCAGAGGTGAATGCCGGCAGGCCGGTCCGCGTCCCGCCGACCCCGCCGCCCTGAAAGCCGTCCCGGACGGACGGGGATACGCTGCCGATCATGCTTGTCGCCGCCGCCGTCTGTCCTTGCCCGCCCCTCCTGGTCCCCGAGGTCGCCTCGGGCGCCGCGCCGGAACTCGACCCGGTGCGCGCCACGTGCACGGACGCGCTGGGCGTGCTCGCCGCCGCGCGGCCCGACCTGCTCATGGTCGTCGGGCCCGCCGAGGGCACCGGACCGGAGGAGACCGAGCGGTACCCCCAGGGCACCCGCGGAACGTTCCGCGGCTTCGGCGTGGATGTGGACGTACGGCTCGGTGCCGACCGGGGCGGTCAGGTGACCGGGCCGGAGCTGCCGTACGGGCTCGCTGTCGGTGCCTGGCTGCTGGCGCGGACGGGGTGGTCCGACGCGCCGGTCGAAGGGCTCGGCGTGGGGGAGTCCCTAGCCGCCGAGGGGTGCGCCGCCCTCGGGCAAGACATCGCCGGGCGGGCCGGCCGGGTGGCGATGCTCGTGCTGGGAGACGCCAGTGCCTGCCGCACGCTCAAGGCGCCCGGCTATCTCGACGAGCGGGCGGCACCCTTCGACGCGGAGGCGGCCAGCGCGCTGGGCGCGGCGGACCTGGCGGCGCTCAGGGCCCTGGACGCGGAGCTGGCCCACGAGCTGAAGGTGTCGGGTCGGGCACCCTGGCAGGTCCTCGCGGGCGCCGCTGAGGGCACCGGCCTGAGCGGCGCGCTGCTGTACGCGGACGCGCCCTATGGGGTCGGCTACATGGTGGCCGCCTGGTCGTAGCGCCGTAGCGCCGTAGCGCCGTAGCGCCGTGGCGCTGAAGCAGGGTGCGCCGGTACCCGACGGCGGACGGCCCGGAGCCCATGCGC
>NZ_JBQOUX010000056.1:0-49180 GCF_052216785.1 Streptomyces sp. JW3
CGACGCGGCCCCCGCGGCCCCGCCGATGCCCGCCGCGCCGCCACCCGGCGCCCGCGGCGCCGGCGGTGCCTACGGCTACCCGCAGCCCGCGAGCGCCCCGCGGCCACCGGCCGCACCGGCGCCCGCCCCCGCACCCGGCGGACCCACCCGCCACTGGATCGAGATCAACGGTGCCCGCCACCAGATCTCCCGCGCGACGCTGGTGCTGGGCCGCAGCACCGAGGCCGACGTGCGGATCGACGACCCCGGCGTCAGCCGGCGGCACTGCGAGATCCGGACCGGAACGCCCTCGGTGATCCAGGATCTCGGCTCCACCAACGGCATCGTGGTGGACGGGCAGCACACCACCCGCGCTACGCTCCGCGACGGCTCGCGGATCACCGTGGGCAGTACCACCGTTATCTACAGGCAAGCCGAAGGGTGATCCGGGGGCAATGTCAGAGCTGACCCTCACGGTCATGCGGCTGGGTTTTCTCGCCGTACTGTGGCTGTTCGTGATCGTGGCCGTGCAGGTCATCCGCAGCGACCTGTTCGGTACGCGCGTCACCCAGCGCGGACAGCGCCGGGACGCCGGGCGAGCCCAGCAGCAGGCCGCACGTCAGGCGCCTGCCCAGCAGCAGCGCCAACAGCCGAGCGGCGGCCGCGGCCGTCGCAACGCTCCCACCAAACTGGTGGTGACCGAGGGCACCCTCACGGGCACCACCGTGGCCCTCCAGGGCCAGACCATCACGCTCGGCCGGGCACACGACTCGACGATCGTGCTGGACGACGACTACGCCTCCAGCCGCCATGCCAGGATCTACCCGGACCAGAACGGTCAGTGGATCGTCGAGGACCTCGGCTCCACCAACGGCACGTATCTGGACAGATCCCGGCTGACGACGCCCACGCCCATCGCACCGGGCGCGCCGATCCGCATCGGCAAGACCGTCATCGAGCTGCGGAAGTAGTGCTACACCAATGAATGAGCGCGAGCGGAGCGAGCACGCGGCGGCGGCCGGCACCCCGGGCCCCGGCGCGCTCCCGACCGGAGGGTGGGCAGTGTGGCTCGACACGACCGGCTGTACCCGGAGCCGACGGGCGAGGTGCGCATGAGTCTGTCACTGCGCTTCGCCGCCGGATCGCACAAGGGCATGATCCGGGAGGGCAACGAGGACTCCGGTTACGCCGGTCCGCGCCTGCTCGCCATCGCCGACGGCATGGGCGGCCAGGCGGCCGGCGAGGTCGCCTCCTCCGAGGTGATCTCCACCATCGTCGCCCTCGACGACGACGTGCCCGGCTCCGACATCCTCACCTCGCTGGGCACCGCCGTGCAGCGCGCCAACGACCAGCTGCGGCAGATGGTCGAGGAGGACCCCAGCCTCGAGGGCATGGGCACCACCCTCACCGCCCTGCTGTGGACCGGCCAGCGGCTCGGCATGGTGCACGTCGGCGACTCCCGCGCCTACCTGCTGCGGGACGGCGTACTCACCCAGATCACCCAGGACCACACCTGGGTGCAGCGCCTCGTCGACGAGGGCCGGATCACCGAGGAGGAGGCGGGCACCCACCCGCAGCGCTCTCTGCTGATGCGGGCGCTCGGCTCCGGCGACCATGTCGAACCCGACCTGTCGATCCGCGAGGTCCGGGCCGGCGACCGCTATCTGATCTGCTCCGACGGGCTCTCCGGCGTCGTCTCCCACCAGACCCTGGAGGAGACCCTCGCCAGCTACCAGGGCCCCCAGGAGACCGTCCAGGAGCTGATCCAGCTCGCCCTGCGCGGCGGCGGCCCGGACAACATCACCGTGATCATCGCCGACGTCCTCGACCTGGACACCGGCGACACCCTGGCCGGACAGCTCTCCGACACCCCGGTCGTGGTCGGCGCCGTCGCCGAGAACCAGGCCCAGTTCGGCGACAACGGCATCATGCAGACCCCGGCGGGCCGCGCCTCCGGACTCGGCCGGCAAGGCGGCGGCGGGGGCGGCGAGTTCGGCCCGCCCGGCAGCGGCGACACCACCGGCTACATCCCCGCCGACGGCCTCGACTACGGCGACGACGACTTCACCAAGCCGCGCAAGAACCGCCGCTGGCTGAAGAGATCCTTCTACTCCGTGCTCGCCCTCGCCGTCATCGGCGGCGGCCTGTACGGCGGCTGGCGCTGGACCCAGACCCAGTACTACGTCGGCACCAAGGACGACCACGTCGCCCTGTACCGCGGCATCAGCCAGGACCTGGCCTGGGTGTCGCTGTCGAAGGTCGAGAAGGACCACCCCGAGATCGAACTCAAGTACCTCCCGCCCTACCAGCGCAACTCGGTCGAGGAGACGATCGCCGAGGGCGACCTCAGCGACGCCCGCTCCAAGATCGACGAACTGGCCGTACAGGCCTCCGCCTGCGAGAAGCAGGCCGAACGGCGCACCACGCAGAACGAGAGCAACGCGAAGACGGGCGAGGGCGAGACCACGGGCACCGGAACCGACCCGGTCTCCCTCACGTCCAAAGCGTCCCCGACGCCCACCGCGTCGGGCACGCCCGGGACATCCGAGTCGCCCGATCCGTCCCCGTCCACGACCGCACCCACCCCCGACGCCGGCCCCACCCTCTCGGAGGAAGAGCAGAAGGTCGTCTCACGGTGCGGTGAGCAGTAGGCAAGCCGTGAGAGGCCCTGTCACACGATGAGCAGTACTCCCAACCCGCCGACGCACCACACGTCCACGATCGGCGCCATCGGAGCGCCGAGCCGGCGCAACACCGAGCTGGCGCTGCTGGTCTTCGCCGTCGCGATCCCGGTCTTCGCCTACGCCAACGTGGGCCTCGCCATCAACGACGAGGTCCCGGCCGGCCTGCTGAGCTACGGCCTGGGCCTCGGCCTGCTGGCCGCCGTCGGCCACCTCGTGGTGCGCAAGTTCGCCCCGTACGCGGACCCGCTGCTGCTGCCCCTGGCCACGCTCCTCAACGGCCTCGGACTCGTCGCCATCTGGCGCCTGGACCAGTCCGAACTGCTCCAGTCCATCGAGCAGGCCGGCACCGCCGCGCCCCGCCAGCTGATGTACACCGCGATGGGCATCGCCCTCTTCCTCGCGGTCCTGATCTTCCTCAAGGACCACCGGGTCCTCCAGCGCTACACCTACATCTCCATGGTCGGCGCGCTGATCCTGCTGCTGCTGCCGCTGGTCCCGGGGCTCGGCCAGAACATCTACGGCGCCAAGATCTGGATCAAGGTCGGCAGCTTCTCCATCCAGCCCGGCGAGTTCGCCAAGATCGTCCTCGCCATCTTCTTCGCCGGCTACCTGATGGTGAAGCGCGACGCGCTGGCCCTGGCCAGCCGCCGCATCATGGGCCTCTACCTGCCCCGCGGCCGCGACCTCGGCCCGATCCTGGTGGTCTGGATCGTCTCGATCCTCATCCTGGTCTTCGAGACCGACCTCGGCACCTCGCTGCTGTTCTTCGGCATGTTCGTGATCATGCTGTACGTGGCCACCGAGCGGACCAGCTGGATCGTCTTCGGTCTGCTGATGTCCGCGGTCGGCGCGGTCGGCGTGGCCAGCTTCGAGCCGCACATCCAGCAGCGCGTCGACGCCTGGCTCGACCCGATGCGCGAGTACTCGCTCTCCCAGAAGGGCGTCGTCGGCCACTCCGAGCAGGCCATGCAGGCCCTGTGGGCGTTCGGCTCCGGCGGCACGCTGGGCACCGGCTGGGGCCAGGGCCACTCCGACCTGATCCGGTTCGCCGCCAACTCCGACTTCATCCTCGCCACCTTCGGCGAGGAACTCGGCCTGGCCGGCCTGATGGCGCTGCTGCTCCTTTACGCGCTCATCGTGGAGCGCGGCGTGCGCACCGCCCTCGCCGCCCGCGACCCGTTCGGCAAGCTGCTCGCCATCGGCCTGTCCGGCGCCTTCGCGCTCCAGGTCTTCATCGTCGCCGGCGGTGTGATGGGCCTCATCCCGCTCACCGGTATGACCATGCCGTTCCTGGCCTACGGAGGCTCCTCCGTGATCGCCAACTGGGCGCTGATCGGCGTCCTGCTGAGAATCAGCGACACCGCGCGCCGCCCGGCCCCCGCCCCCGCCAACCCCGACGCCGAGATGACCCAGGTGGTCCGACCGTGAACAAACCCCTGCGCCGCATCGCGCTCTTCTGCGGCCTCCTGGTCCTCACCCTCCTGCTGCGGGACAACTGGCTCCAGTACGTCAAGGCCGACGAGCTGAAGACCGACGACGCCAACCGCCGGGTGCTCATCGAGCGGTACGCCTCCCCGCGCGGCGACATCATCGTCGATGGCAAGGCGATCACCGGACACGCCACCACCGACGGCGACTTCAAGTACAAGCGCACCTACAAGGACGGCGCCATGTGGGCGCCGGTCACCGGCTTCGTCTCGCAGGCGTACGGCGCCACCCAGCTGGAGTCCATCGACGACGGCATCCTCACCGGCAACGACGACCGGCTCTTCTTCCGCAACACCCTCGACATGCTCACCGGCAAGAAGAAAGAGGGCGGCAACGTCGTCACCACCCTCAACGCCGACGCCCAGAAGGCCGCCTACGACGGTCTGAAGGCCCAGGGCGGCAAGGGCGCGGTGGTCGCCATCGAACCGTCCACCGGCAAGATCCTGTCGATGGCCTCCTACCCGTCGTACGACCCCTCCACGATCGCCGGCGGCAGCGACAGCGACGCCAAGGCGTGGAAGTCGCTGCTGAAGGAGAACAACGAGGACGACCCGACGCTGAACCGGGCGCTGCGCGAGGTCTACCCGCCGGGCTCCACCTTCAAGGTGCTCACGGCGGCGGCGGCCCTGGAGAACGGTCTGTACGACAGCGCCGACGAGAAGACCGACTCGCCGCTGCCCTGGACCATGCCGGGCACCACGCAGGAGCTGCCCAACGAGGGCGACCTGCCCTGCAAGAACGCCACCCTGCGCGAGGCGCTGCGGGTCTCCTGCAACACCGTCTTCGGCAAGATCGGCTCGGACCTCGGCAACGAGAAGATGCTGGCGGAGGCCAAGAAGTTCGGCTTCACCGAGGAGCAGTTCGTGCCGGTCCGCTCCAGCGCCTCGGTCTTCTCCGACGACATGGAGCCCTCGCAGGTCGCGCTCTCCTCCATCGGCCAGTTCAACACCGCCGCGACCCCGCTGCAGATGGCCATGGTCACCTCGGCGATCGCCAACAACGGCACCCTGATGCAGCCGTACATGGTCGACGAGCTCCAGGCCCCCAACCTGGACACCATCGAGAAGACCGACCCCGAGGAGATGAGCAAGCCGCTGTCCGCGGACAACGCCCAGATCCTCCAGTCGATGATGGAGACGGTCGTCAAGGACGGCACGGGAACCAACGCGCAGATCGACGGCGTCACCGTCGGTGGCAAGACCGGTACCGCCCAGCACGGTGTCGACAACAGTGAGAACCCGTACGCCTGGTTCATCTCCTACGCCAAGCAGAGCGACGGCAGCTCACCGGTGGCCGTCGCCGTGGTGGTCGAGGACGAGAACGCCAGCCGCGACGACATCTCCGGCGGCGGCCTCGCGGCGCCGATCGCGAAGAACGTCATGAAGGCCGTCATCGACAGCAAGAAGTGACCGGGAGCTGAACGGGACGTGACTCCTGTCACGTCCTCTTCACATCGGCGCACGTTGCGATACCGGTCGTGTATCGGGTACCGGGCTTGGCCAGGTCACACGGAGCGGGCCGGGTACGGTAGGCCGGACGGCAGCCTCCGACCGTACAAGCATGCCGGTCGGGACCGACGGAGAGGGCTGGTAGGTAGCTATGGAAGAGCCGCGTCGCCTAGGCGGCCGGTACGAGCTGGGCCCGGTGCTCGGCCGTGGTGGCATGGCGGAGGTATACCACGCGCATGACACCCGGCTCGGACGCCAGGTGGCGGTGAAGACGCTCCGCGCGGACATGGCGCGCGACCCGTCCTTCCAGGCCCGGTTCCGCCGGGAGGCCCAGTCGGCCGCCTCGCTCAACCATCCCGCGATCGTGGCGGTCTACGACACGGGCGAGGACTACATCGACGGGGTCTCGATCCCGTACATCGTCATGGAGTACGTCGACGGCTCCACCCTGCGTGAACTGCTGCACAGCGGCCGCAAGCTGCTGCCGGAGCGCACGCTGGAGATGACCATCGGTATCCTCCAGGCCCTGGAGTACTCGCACCGGGCCGGCATCGTGCACCGCGACATCAAGCCGGCCAACGTCATGCTGACCCGCAACGGCCAGGTCAAGGTCATGGACTTCGGCATCGCCCGCGCGATGGGCGACTCCGGCATGACCATGACGCAGACGTCGGCCGTCATCGGCACCGCCCAGTACCTCTCCCCGGAGCAGGCCAAGGGCGAGCAGGTCGACGCCCGCTCCGACCTGTACTCCACCGGCTGTCTGCTCTACGAGCTGCTGACCGTCCGGCCGCCGTTCGTCGGCGACTCCCCGGTCGCGGTCGCCTACCAGCACGTCCGGGAGGAGCCGCAGCCGCCCAGCGTCTTCGACCCCGAGATCACGCCCGAGATGGACGCCATCGTCCTGAAGGCGCTGACCAAGGACCCGGACTACCGCTACCAGTCGGCCGACGAGATGCGGCTGGACATCGAGGCGTGCCTCGACGGCCAGCCGGTCGCCGCGACCGCCGCGATGGGCGCCGTCGGCTACGGCGGCTACCCCGACGACCAGCCGACCACCGCCCTGCGCGCCGACTCCGGCGCCGGCGCCACCTCGATGCTGCCGCCGATGAACCCGGACGACGGCGGCTACGGCTACGACGAGCGCCCCGACCGGCGCCGCCAGCAGCCGCGCAAGTCGCACACCTCCACCATCGTGCTGGCGGTCGCGGGCGTCCTGGTCCTGATCGGCGCGATCCTCATCGGCCAGCAGCTGTTCAGCGGCGACTCGGGCGACGACGGCAAGATCAGCGCCCCGAACTTCGTCGGCCAGACCAAGGCGGAGGCCAAGCAGCAGGCCGTCAACGCGGACCTGAAGGTCGCCTTCACCGAGGACTCCTGCGAGGACGAGGCCAAGGGCAAGATCTGCTCCCAGGACCCGGGCAGCGGCGACACGATGGACAAGGACACGACCATCAACCTGGTCGTCTCCACCGGCGCCCCCAAGGTCGAGGTCCCCGACGTGGAGGGCAAGAGCTACTCCGACGCGGAGGCCGCGCTGAAGGAGGCGGGCTTCGAGGTCGAGCAGAAGACCGAGGAGTCCAGCGAGGAGCCGGACACGGTCCTCTCGCAGAACCCCGAGGCCGGCACCTCGAAGACGAAGGGCTCCACGGTCACCCTGACGGTGGCCAAGGAGACGTCCCAGGTGACGGTGCCCGACGTCACGGGCAAGACACCGGACGAGGCGAAGTCGCTCCTGGAGGCGCAGGGCCTGAGCCTCGGCTCCCAGAGCACCGAGGAGTCCTCCGCCCAGGACGAGGGCAAGATCTTCGAGCAGAGCCTGTCGCCGGGCAGCTCCGCCGACCGCGGCTCCACCGTCGACGTGAAGATCGCCAAGAAGCCGGCCGAGGAGACGAAGTTCGCGATGCCGAAGGTGACCGGCATGACGGTCGCCGACGCCAAGAACGTCCTGTCCCAGGCAGGTCTCGAACTCCAGGGGATCTCGGGCTCCCAGGAGGACAACGCCAACGTCGTCGCGAGCAACCCGACCGAGGGCACGGAGGTCAAGAAGGGCGACCAGGTCACCCTGATCGCCACGCCGGCCACCGACAACAACAACGGGAACGGCAACGGCAACGGCGACAACAGCAACTGGTGGGACAGCCTCGGCGGCTGACGCCCAGCACCGCATGACCTGGGCCCCGGCCTCTCCCGCGAACGCGAGAGGCCGGGGCCCAGGTCATGACCGCACGCTCAGCGCAGCTCCTCGGGCACCGTCCGCTCGCCGTCCACCTTCTCGGTGCGCACCAGCTCGCCCCAGACGACGTACCGGTACCGGCTGGTGAACACCGGCGTGCAGGTGGTCAGCGTGATGTAGTGCCCGGCCTGCTTCCGGCCGGACTCCTTCGGGATCTTCCCGAGGACGTCGACGTTGTACTTCGAGGTCTCCGGGAGGATGCCGTAGACCTTGTAGACGTACCAGGTGTCCTTCGTCTCGAAGACGATCGGATCACCCTTCTCGATCTTGTCGATGTTGTGGAACTTGGCGCCGTGCCCGTCCCGGTGCGCGGCCAGCGAGAAGTTGCCCTTGTCCCCGGACATCGGCAGCGTCGCCTTGACGGGATCGGTGTAGTAGCCCGCGACCCCGTCGTTGAGCACCTTCATCGAGGTGCCCTTCTCGACCAGGACCTCGCCGCTGCCCATCGCCGGCACGTGCAGGAAGCCGATGCCGGCCTTGGTGTCGAGTGCCCCCGGGCCGCTCGAACCCTCCGCGCCCTGCGCCCAGTTGTCGCGGACCTTGTCCCCCTGCTTGTCGGCCTCCCGGTCGGCCATGACGTTCGTCCACCACAGCGAGTAGACGACGAACAGGCCCATCACCAGGCCCGCCGTGATGAGGAGTTCACCGAAGACGCTGACCGCCAGCGCGATCCGGCCGCGACCGCGCGGGCGCGGAGCCGGCCCGGGAACGGGCGCGTCGGTGTGGTCTTCGTGATCGGTGTCGGTGGTCGCTGCCACTGGTCATCTGCCCTTAATTGACGAGCGCATCCGGCTTGCCCTTGCTGCGCGGCCGTTCCTCGACCATCTTGCCCCACACGATCATCCGGTACTTGCTGGTGAACTCGGGGGTGCAGGTGGTCAGCGTGATGTAGCGGCCGGGCTCCTTGAAGCCCGACTGTTGCGGGACCGGATCGAGCACGGTGGTGTTGCTCGGCGACGTCACCGGCAGGATCGACGCCATCTTGTAGACGAAGTACTCGTCCTGGGTCTCCACGACGATCGGGTCGCCCGGCTTCAGCTTGTTGATGTACCGGAACGGCTCGCCGTGCGTGTTGCGGTGCCCGGCGAGCCCGAAGTTGCCGGTCTTGGCGTCCGGCATCGCCGTCTTCAGCGCGCCCTCGCCGTAGTGCCCGACCATGCCCCGGTCCAGCACCTTGTCGTTGCTGACGCCCTCGGCGATCGGCACCACGACGTCCAGCTTGGGGATGTGCAGCAGCGCGAAGCCCTGGCCCGGCTCGAAGCTGCCCGGATTGCGCTTTCCGTCGGCCCAGTCGTCCTGGAGGCTGCTCGCCTCCTTGTCCGCCTGCGCGTGCGCCCGCACGTTCGTCCACCACAGCTGGTAGGAGACGAACAGCAGCATCAGCACGCCGGTGGTGATGAACAGCTCACCGATCACCCGGCTGGCGACCGTGGCCGGACTGGGCCGGCGGGCCCGGGCCAGCCGCCGGGCCTCCACCCGGGTGAGTGGCGCTCTCGGGCCCTCGTCGCCGTCCTGCGGCTCCGCCGCGCCCGACTGCGACTCGGCGGTGCCCGGCGCCCTGCGTGCGCCTCCACGGCCGCCCTGCCGCCGTTTGGCGGCCTTGCGCCGGGCCGCCCGGCCGCCGGTGGCCGGTCCGGAGACCGGTCCGGAAGCCGGGGTACTGCCTCGATCGCTTATTCGCGCCGCCGGGTCCACCACCCGCAGCGCCACCGTCTCGTCGTCGTGGGGGCCGCCCCCGAGCGCATCCGGATCCCCGTACGGCTCCTGCCCGTACGGGGTCCCAGCGGCGTCGGCGTCGCGCTCGGGGCGCAGCGCGGTCACGCCGTGGCCCTGCCCACCACCGGGGCGAGCCCCGCCGACCTCGCCACAGCCCCCTGGTCGCCGCACTCCGCCAGCCAGTTGGCCAGCATCAGGTGCCCGTGCTCGGTCAGCACCGACTCCGGATGGAACTGCACGCCCTCCACCGGCAGTTCCCGGTGCCGCAGGCCCATCACGATCCCGTCCGCCGTGCGCGCCGTCACCTCCAGCTCGGCCGGCACCGTGCCCGGCTCGGCCGCCAGCGAGTGGTACCGCGTCGCCGTGAACGGCGAGGGCAGCCCCGCGAAGACCCCCTTGCCGGTGTGCTCGACCGGCGAGGTCTTGCCGTGCAGCAGCTCCGGCGCCCGGTCCACCACACCGCCGTACGCCACCTGCATCGACTGCATGCCGAGACAGACCCCGAAGACCGGCACCCCGGTCGCCGCGCAGTGCCGCACCATGTCGATGCAGACCCCGGCCTGCTCGGGCGCGCCCGGCCCCGGCGACAGCAGCACGCCGTCGAACCCGTCCTGCGCGTGCGAGGTGGCCACCTCGTCGTTGCGCAGCACCTCGCACTCGGCGCCCAGCTGGTACAGGTACTGGACCAGGTTGAAGACGAAGCTGTCGTAGTTGTCGACGACGAGAATCCGCGCACTCACTGGTTGTCCACCGTCACATCGTTGAAGGGAAGCAGCGGCTCGGCCCACGGGAACACGTACTGGAACAGGACGTAGACCACGGCCACGACGAGCACGAGCGAGAGCAGCGCCTTCGCCCACACGTTTCCCGGCAGATGCCGCCAGATCCAGCCGTACATGCCGTCCCTTCCGTCGCACCACGGCACCAGACTCACGCCGTACGCCAACAGACTAACGGCGCAACGCCTCCGGTTTCCCGGCCTCCACGGGCCGCGTGGAGTCCAGCCGGGCCCAGACGATCAGCCGGTGGCTGTGCCCCCACTCGGGATCACAGGTCGTCAGCGTCAGATAACGCCCCGGCCGCGCGTACCCGGACGTCCGCGGGACAGGATCGACCACCGCCACGTCACTCGGCACGGTTTTGTACGGCCCTTTGTCGATCCGATACGTGAACCAGGTGGTCCCGTCGGTCAGCACCACCGCGTCCCCCCGCCGCAGCTCGGGAAAGTCCTTGAACGGATCGCCGTACGTACGCCGGTGCCCGGCCACCGCGAAGTTCCCCACCTGACCGAGCCGCCCGCTTCCCGGGTAGTGGCCCAGGCCCTTCTTCAGCGTGCCGGTGGCGGTGCCCTCCAGCACCGGTTTGTTCCACGTGAAACCGAGCCGGGGGACGTACATGATCGCGAAGGGCTTGCCGGGCGGGTACGGCGCCGGCTCGGCGGGCGGCGCGGGCGGCTGCTGCGTCCGCCATCGCTGGTGCAGGACGTCCACCTGGTGCTCCATGGCCTCGTCCGCCCGGACGCCGGTCCAGAACAGCGTGTAGACGGCGAACAGCACGAGGACGGTGCCGACCGTGAGGAAGACTTCGCTGACGGACCTGACGACGACGCGCACCGGCAGCTCCCCCAGGGCTACTCGACGGGCTCGGCGTAGTGCAGGTCCACTGTGCCCGAGTAACCGGGCAGCGTCACCGACCCGTCCTCCTCGACCTTCCAGCCGAGCCCGTAGACGTTGACGTACACCATGTAGTTCTGGATCGCCGAGGAGGCGGAGAGCGCCTTCTTCAGCTTCTCCGGGTCACCGACCGCCGTGATCTTGTACGGCGGTGAGTAGACCCGGCCCTGGAGGATCAGGGTGTTGCCGACGCAGCGCACGGCGCTGGTGGATATCAGCCGCTGGTCCATGACCTTGATGCCCTCGGCGCCGCCCTGCCACAGCGCGTTCACCACCGCCTGGAGGTCCTGCTGGTGGATCACCAGGTAGTCGGGTTCCGGCTCCGGATAGCCCGGCAGCTTGGCGGTGGCGTTCGGCGGGGCGTCGTCGAGGGTGACCGAGACCGCCGCGCCCTTCAGTTTCTGGGTGCCCGCGCGCCGCTCCAGCGCGGCGAGCTTGTCGTCCTCCGCCGCGGTGCTGCCGTCGTCGCGCTCGGCGAGGGACTCGATGTCCTGGCGCAGCGCGCCGTTGGTCTCGTCCAGCGCGCCGTTGTCCCGGCTGCGCTCCTGGATCAGGTCGGACAGCTTCAGCAGGGAGGTGTCCGTGCGGATGTTGGTGCCCTTGGCGGTGTTGAAACTGGTGAAGAAGATGAGCCCGGCGAGGGCGAAGACGGCCGCGGTCAGGACCCGTACCGGCCGCAGCCGGCGCCGGCGGACCGGCTGGTGACCGGCCTGGGGGGAGTCGGCAGAATTGCTCAACGTACCCTTATCTCCTTCGGCGCCACGGAAGCACTACGCTAACGGACGCCCGGACCCAGTATCCTGCGCGGCCACGCAGCGCATCGACAGGAGAGACCCTCGTGCCGAAGTCACGTATCCGCAAGAAGGCAGATTTCACGCCGCCGCCGGCCAAGCAGTCGACGGCCATCAAGCTGAACAGCCGTGCCTGGGTCGCCCCCGTCATGCTGGCCATGTTCCTCATCGGCCTCGCCTGGATCGTGGTGTTCTACGTCACCGACGGCTCGCTGCCCATCGAGGCGCTGGGCAACTGGAACATCGTGGTGGGCTTCGGTTTCATCGCCGCCGGATTCGGCGTCTCCACGCAGTGGAAGTAGCGCCGACCTGCTGGTGAACGCAGCTCTGCCCACGGTTGTTCACCGAGTTATCCACAGAGCTTGTCCACACGCTGGGGAAAAGAAAGACGATCTGTGGATAACTCACCGGCCGTTGACGCCGGTGTGACAGAATCACCGGCACCCGAAAATACGTTCGCCCCCGGCTGACCTGCGGAAACACGGGTCGGTGACAGGGGGCACACGTGTTCCCGCACGCTGTGCACAAGATCTGCCACCCGCTGTGGACAACAGCCGCTCAGGTGAGCTGGCCGGTCCTCAACAGGGTCAGGGCGAGGGAGACCATCAGCACCAGCGCACAGATCCCGTACTGGACGAGCGCCCGCCGCTCGCGCGGGGCGTGCACCATGCCGTACCCGATCACGACCCCGGCCACGAGCCCGCCGACGTGGGCCTGCCAGGCGATATTGGTCCCGGGGCTGAAGGTGAAGATCAGGTTGATCACCAGCAGGGCGATGACCGGCCGCATGTCCTGGTTGAGGCGGCGCATCAGCACGGCCGTCGCGCCGAACAGGCCGTAGACCGCCCCGGAGGCACCGAGGGTGGCGGTCGTGGGTGAGGCCAGCAGATAGGTGAGGGCGCTGCCCGCGAGGCCGGAGACGAGGTAGAGGGCCAGATAGCGGGCCCGGCCCAGGGCTGCCTCCAGCGGGCCGCCCAGCCACCAGAGGCTGAGCATGTTGAAGGCGATGTGCCAGATCTCCTCGTGGGTGAAGACACTGGTGACCATGCGGTACCACTCGCCCTGGGCGACGCCCTCGGTCGGGGCGAAGGGCGCCGGCGGCCAGCGGCCGATGAGCACCATGTCGTTCAGCAACGAGGGCCAGGCGTGGACCGCGATGAACACCGCCACGTTGATCCCGAGGAGGATCTTGGTGAGCAGTCGGGGATCGGCGACGACACTGCCGCCCGCGAGCGTGCGGGGGCGGTTGGCGGCCGGCGGGTGGCCCGTGCCGGAACCTCCGCGGACGCACTCGGGGCACTGGAATCCCACCGAGGCGTCGATCATGCAGTCCGGGCAGATGGGGCGTTCGCAGCGGGTGCAGCGGACGCCCGCGGCGCGGTCCGGGTGGCGGTAGCAGGTCGGCGGGGTCCCGGCGTCCTGTGGGCTGCCTCCCGCTGCCTGGTCCATGAGGTCCCCTGGATCGTCGTGGGCGATGAGTCGTCGTGGGCAATGCGTCGTCGTGGGCAATGCGTCGTCGTGGGCAATGCGCCCGCCCCGCCCATCCCTACGGATGAGCGGGGCGTTTGGTTCCCGAGATGATTCCCGAGGTGGTTCCCGACGTGGCTCCCGGCGGGGATCAGCCCTCGCGGGTCTCCACGACGACCGACTCGATGACGACGTCCTGGACCGGACGGTCGGTGCGCGGGTTGGTCTTCGTGCCGGCGATGACGTCCACGACCTTCTGGCTGGCCGCGTCGGTGACCTCGCCGAAGATGGTGTGCTTGCGGTTCAGCCACGTCGTCGGGGCGACGGTGATGAAGAACTGCGAGCCGTTGGTGCCCGGACCGGCGTTGGCCATGGCCAGCAGGTAGGGCTTGTCGAAGGAGAGGTCCGGGTGGAACTCGTCCTCGAACTGGTAGCCGGGACCGCCGGTGCCGTTGCCCAGCGGGTCACCGCCCTGGAGCATGAAACCACTGATCACCCGGTGGAAGACCGTCCCGTCATAGAGCTTGTCGGTGGACTTCTGGCCGGTGGCCGGATGGGTCCACTCGCGCTCGCCGGTGGCGAGCTCGACGAAGTTCTTGACCGTCTTGGGGGCGTGGTTCGGCAGGAGCCGGACGCTGATGTCGCCGTGGTTGGTCTTCAGGGTGGCGTAAAGCTGCTCAGCCACGATCTGCCTTCCGTTGTCTTCCTTGTGACTCCCTGATCCTCGCACGGTCCGCCGCGCACGTCGCCCAGCGGTCGATCGCCGTCCCTCTTCGGTGCCCCTTCGGCCCGTGCCGCTTGCGTAAATCCGGCCGAGTCCTTTCGGGACGGGGGCGCTGCCCGTCGATCCGTGGCATTGTCGACGACAAGCTCCCGTTGCCCTGGATTCACCCGCTATCGCATGACCCGGATGCCCGCTCTCACATGCCTGGCGGTGCGTCGGCAGGCATGATCCGTAAAAGGGTGGAAAGTCGAATTACCGTACGCCACCGAGGAGGAGGAACCCGTGACCCGCATCGACAGCGTGCGCGCCGCGACCGGTTCGGCGAAGGACAGCGTGCTGCACGCCGCGGAAGTGGTGGCGCCCTACGCCGACACGGCCAAGGACAGGGCCGCGCACTACGCACAGGAGGCGCGCGTACGGCTGGCGCCCAAGGTGTCCCTGGCCGCCGACCAGGCCCGGCAGCAGTACGGCGCGTATGTGGCGCCGCGTCTTGAGCAGGCCCGTTCGCATGTGCCACCGAAGGTGGACCTGGCCGCGCACGAGGCGGCCCTGCGGACCCGTATCGCCGCCCGGCAGGCGGCCGACTATTCGCGGCCCCGGCTGGAGCAGGCGATGGCCGCGGCCGGTCCGGTCCGTGACGAGGCGGCGCTGCGTGGTGCGGCCGCACTGGCGGCGCTGCGCGGTCAGGTGTCGGCCAAGGAGATCCAGAAGCTGGCGCGCAAGAACGAGCGGCGGGCGAAGGCCGGCCGGGTCGTCAAGGTGCTGGCGGTCCTGGGTGTCGTGGCGGGCGGCGCGTTCGCGGCGTGGAAGTGGTGGGACAAGCAGGCCAACCCGGACTGGCTGGTCGAGCCGCCGGAGGCGACGGAGGCCCCGGAGCCGGGCCGGCTGACGTCGGTGGACGGCAGCGGGGCCACGCTCGACCCGGAGGTGGAGGCCAAGCAGGCCGAGGACGAGGCCACCAAGGGCGACGACCAGCGCTGAGACACAGCACAGAACAGGCACAGCACAACGCCGCGGGGCGGGAGAGTACGGTTCTCCCGCCCCGCGGCGTTGTTTCACGTGAAACGGCGCGCTTCGGCGCGGTCACCGTCCGTAGCGGCGTTCCCGTAGCGAGTAGGAGCGCAGGGCGCGCAGGAAGTCGATCTCGCGGAAGTCCGGCCAGTAGGTCTCGCAGAAGTACATCTCGGCGTACGCGGACTGCCAGAGCAGGAATCCGGACAGCCGCTGTTCGCCGGAGGTGCGGATGATGAGGTCGGATTCGGAGCGGGCCTTGGAGTATAGGTGCTTGGAGATGTGCTCCATGGTGAAGGTCTCGATGAACTCGTCGATGTCCCCGCCCTGGGCGCTGTGCTCGGTGAGGGCGGAGCGGACGGCGTCGACGATCTCGCGGCGGCCGCCGTAGCCGACGGCGACATCGACCTTGGTGCCGCCCCGGCGGTCCTGGGTGGCCTCGGTGGCGGTCTTGAGGCGGGCGGCGGAGTCGGCGGGCAGCAGGTCCTGGGCTCCGACGACGGCGACCGGCCAGGGGTTGCCGGGGGCGGCCAGCCGTTCCACGACTTCGGCGATGATGTCGATGAGCGGGGTCAGCTCTTCTTCCGGCCGGTGCAGGTTGTCGTCGGAGAGCATGTAGAGGGTGACGTGCTCGATCTCGGCCGAGTCGCACCAGCGCAGGAAGTCCAGCACCTTCGCGCCGCCCGCGCGGTAGCCCTCGCGCGGGTCGTTTATGCCGGACATCTTGGCCCAGCGGCGGTTGCCGTCCAGCATGATGCCGATGTGCTGAGGGCGTGGACGTCCCTCCAGCTCCCTGACGAGTCGCTTCATGTAGAGCGCGTCGAGAGCGGCCCGTACCTTCGCCCGCATGGTCTGCCCCTTCCACCTCGCCGCCGGCGGCCGAGGGCCCACGGCGGCGATGAGTCACGTGGCACCGCCCCGCAGGGGTGGGGGTACTGGTGCCTTGTGGAGTGACGATATCAAGAGCGGACATGCCGGCTTCCGCTCGAACCGGGCCGCTTCCGGCACGGCTGAAGATCACCAATTACCGCGTCCGGCCGGGAAGTTGGCGCCTTCCTCGCGGCCGTACGCCGGACCGCAGCGCCCCGGGCCGCACGGCCCGGCCTCACCTGCGGCGACCGTATGACACCGGCGGGTCCGGCACCACCGCCGGGCAGGGGATCCCGGTGCCACCGCCGCCCAGGGGATGTGGACACCCGGTGGACACCGATCACCGGACTCCGCTCACGAGAACGCCCTCCGAGAGCGAGTCTCGGAGGGCGTCTGACCTGCGGTGGAGCCTAGGGGAGTCGAACCCCTGACATCTGCCATGCAAAGACAGCGCTCTACCAACTGAGCTAAGGCCCCGCAGCCGTGGCGTCCGGCCGGCCGGAACACCGTCCCGGCCAGCGCCGCTGCCAAGAGTACCGGGTGGTCCCCCGTATCTCCCAAACAGATTGGGGGTCCCGGTGAACGACCACTCTCCGTAAGATGCTCGGCGTGGTTCGCTGGAGCGAACTGCGGTTTTTGGGGAAGCGATGGGGAGACGCAATGGACGCCGCACAGCAGGAAGCCACCGCGAGAGCGCGGGAGCTTCAGCGGAACTGGTACGGGGAGCCACTGGGGGCGCTCTTCCGTAGGCTGATCGACGATCTCGGGCTCAACCAGGCGCGGCTCGCGGGCGTCCTGGGGCTGTCCGCGCCGATGCTGTCCCAGTTGATGAGCGGTCAGCGGGCGAAGATCGGCAATCCGGCGGTGGTGCAGCGGGTGCAGTTGCTCCAGGACCTGGCGGGGCAGGTCGCGGACGGCAGTGTCAGCGCGGCCGAGGCCACCGAGCGCATGGACGAGATCAAGAAGTCGCAGGGGGGCTCGGTGCTGAGCAACACGACGCAGACCACGAGCAGTTCGGGGGCGCCCACGGTCAAGCGGGTGGTCCGCGAGATCCAGTCCCTGCTGCGCTCGGTGGCGGCGGCCGGCGACATCATAGAAGCGGCGGACACTCTCGCCCCGACCCACCCGGAGCTGGCAGAGTTCCTCCGGGTCTACGGCGCCGGCCGCACCTCGGACGCGGTCGCGCACTACCAGTCCCACCAGAGCTGACCCCGCCCGGGCCCGACCGCCGGAGGGGGTACGGCGGCCGGGTCCGCGCGGGAGCCGGGCACGGAAGGACGCGGGAGCCGGGCACGGAAGGACAGGGGGAGGGGCGCGCAGGGCGATGGGTGAGGTCTTCGCCGGACGGTACGAACTGGTCGACCCGATCGGGCGCGGGGGAGTCGGCGCGGTATGGCGCGCCTGGGACCACCGGCGCGGCCGGTACGTGGCCGCCAAGGTGCTCCAGCAGCGCGACGCCCACTCCCTGCTGCGGTTCGTGCGGGAGCAGGCGCTGCGCATCGACCATCCCCATGTGCTGGCCCCCGCCAGCTGGGCGGCCGACGACGACAAGGTCCTGTTCACCATGGACCTGGTCACCGGCGGCTCGCTGGTCCACGTGGTCAACGACTACGGTCCGCTGCCGCCGCTCTACGTCTGCACCCTGCTCGACCAGCTGCTGTCCGGGCTGGCCGCGGTGCACGCCGAGGGCGTCGTCCACCGGGACGTCAAACCAGCCAACATCCTGCTCGAAGCCACCGGCACGGCCCGTCCCCGGCTGCGGCTGGGGGACTTCGGCATCGCCATGCGGCTGGGCGAACCGCGGCTGACGGAGGCCGACCTGGTGGTCGGGACGCCCGGTTACCTGGCGCCCGAGTCGATGATGGGCGCGGAGCCGGACTTCGCCGCCGACCTGTTCGCCGTAGGGCTGGTCGCGCTGTATCTGCTGGAGGGCGCCAAGCCGGACACCAAGGCGCTGGTGCAGTACTTCGCCGAGCACGGGACGCCGCCGGCGCCCGCGGGGATTCCGGAGCCGCTGTGGCAGGTCGTCTCGACGCTGCTGCAACCGGATCCGGTGGCCCGGTTCCGTACGGCGACGGGGGCGCGCAAGGCGCTGGCCGGGGCCATGGAACTGCTGCCGGAGCCCGGTCCGGACGACGAGCTGATCGAGATCTTCGACCAAGTGGGGCCGCTGCCGGCCGGGTTCGGGCCCGCGGGGCCGACCGCTGCGCCGTCCACGCCGTCCACGTCCTCCGCATCGTCGCGGACGCCGTCGTCGCGGACGCCGTCATCACCGTCGGCCCCGGCATCCGCACCGGAGCGGGGACCCGGCACCTCGCCCCCCGCCGCCGTCGAGACCACCGGCTCCGAGGAGCGTCCGCTCCGGCTGCCGGGCATGTCGGACACCGGCAGCTTCCACCTCCCGCCGCCGCACCCCACCGTCTCCACCGTCGCCCTGCTCGGTCAGCCGGGGACCCCTCACCCGCCCACGCCGCCGGCCCCCGCCGACACCCCGTCGTACCCCACACCGCTCCCGCCGCCCCCACCACGCGCCCCCAGCCCCACCCCCGGCCCCACCCCCACCGCCGCGTACACCGCGCAGAACCCTCAGCCCTCCCAGAGCCCCGTCGCCCAGCACCGCGCCCCCCGCCGCCGGCGCCCCGGTCCCCCGGCGGCGGTCGCGCTGCCGCTGCTGTTCCTGGCGCTGGCCTGCTACGCGGTCGGTTTCTGGGCCCTGACCCGGATCTGAGGTCCGGCGGCCGCACCCCTCGTTACGCGCTCCTGCGCCGCGCCACCACGGTCCACACGCCGAGTCCGGTCAGCAGCACGCTCCCGGTGCCGATCCCGCCGACCGCCACCGCCCGCATCGCCGGGTCCCCGCCCCCGGCCGGGTCGTCGGCCAGGTCCCCTTCCGGGCCCCCGGTCCCCGCCGCCCGGAAGGGTTCCGCGGCCTCGAGGACACCGCGCGGCACCGGCTCCCCCGCGTAGTCGGGTCCGTCCCCCGCCTGCCCCGTCAGCCGCACCCGCAGGACGACGTCGAACGGTCCGTCGCCGAAGCGGTCGGCGACCTGTTCCGCAAGGTGCACGACCAGGTAGTACGACCCGGCGAACCGCATCGCGTTCTGCTGTCCGGCGACGGCGTACCGGTTGCCGTACGCCACCGGCGGCACCGGTCCCAGGTCGACCGCGGCCGGCCGCCCGGTGTAGCCGGTGCCGGCGCTGTCGACCCGGCCGCGGACGGGGTTGTGCAGGGACAGCGACAGGGCGCCGGTGGCGTAGCCGGAGCGGCCTTCGGTGCTGCCGAGTTCCGCGGTGGCGTAGAGCTGCCGGCCCCAGTCGAGGGGCACCTTGTAGTAGAGGGTCTGGCCGGGCTCGATGCCGGCGCGCCAGGCGCCCTGGCCGAGGGATGCCGCCCCGGTGAAGCCGGCGCCGCCCGGACGGTTCGCGGGATCGCCGGTGGGCGGGGCGGGAGAGGCCGAGTCCCAGGCGTCCGGGGCGGTGGTGGCCGCCGTCCGCTTCAGGCCCGGCTCGGAGACGGTGGTCAGCTCCAGGTCCCAGGCGTCCGGCGGGGAGTCCTGCGGCCGGACCCGTTCGACGACCACGTAGTAGCGGCCCGCTTCCTGGCACCGGGTTCCGGTGCGGGTGATCTCGCGGGCCGCCGAGGCGGTGACCGGGTGCGGGCTGCGGGCGGCGCCGAAGGTGGCACTGTCCAGCGAGCAGGAACCGCCGTCGGCGTCCCGCACGGAGACCCGGACGCCGTCGACGGCGACGACCTCGCCGCCGGGGCGGGGTACGGCGGTGACGGAGACGTACGCGTCCGAGGCGGCGTCGAGTTCGAGGGCGTAGTAGACCTCGGCGTCGCGGGCCAGGGAGCTGCGGTAGGTGACGCCGGGCTCCAGACGCGCGGCGTCGGCCGCGCCGTCGGCGCCGTCGACGCGCCGGGCGTCCGGCGCGAAGGCGTAACCGCCGCCGTCGCCGTCCTCCTCGTCGGCGCGGTGGTCGCTCACCGCCGTGCCCGCCGTGCCCGCCGTACCGGCCGCGAGGGCCACGCCGCCCGGCACGGCGGCCGTCACACCGAGGACACCGAGGACACCGAGGACGCCGAGCACAGCGGCCACCACGCGCACGGCGGGCAGGGCAGCCGAGTACGGCACGGAGGCCGGCCGCCCGCCCCGGGCCCTCGGCCTCGACGTACGCCGCCACCTCATCGCCCGCCACCCCTCATACCGCCACCGCCACCGCCACCATCACCGCCACCGCCACCGCCACCGCCACCGAACCGAACCGGCCCGGCCGTGCCCCATCCTGCCCCGCCGCCCCGCCCGCCATCCGCCGGTTCCGTACGCGCGTCCGAAACATCCCGCCGGACCGGTCCCGGGCAACACAAAACCCCGACCGTGATACGGCCGGGGTCTGTTCTCAGGACCGGTTTCTGGTCGTCCTCACGAACCCGTGGGCACGGAGTCAGTCGCCTCCGTCCACAGATCCTGCTCGGCGCGATCCGCCTGGATCTGGCGGTACACGAGGAGCCCGCCGATGGCGGCCAGTGCGACCAGGAGAAGCTTCTTCACCGCGCGACCTCGTCTTTCCTTGACGTAGGGGACCTCTGCCGCCCGACTATACACACCGGCCGATATCGATCGGTGACCTGCGTCCGGCGTCAACTCAGCTCCGCCGGGACCCAGTAGAGGCGGGCCGGACCGTTCCGATCGGAGGGTGATCACACCCCCACGGACGGTGAGATTTGATCCCACTCCTCCCTGAACGCCACTTTTCTGCCCTCTTGCACCCATCCGTGTGGTGTTGATCTGAAGAACGCCGCGCCGCGGGCGTCGGTCCACCACTTCGCGGCGCTCATACACATCATGAGGAAAGTACGCAAATCGCCCAACCCGAAAGTGAGAGATCATGGCCCGGAACAAGGTCCTCAGCGTGTGGACCGCCTTCGTCACCGCCTTCCTGGCGCTGTGCACGGCGCTCGGCCTCATCACGACGACCGCCTCGGCGGCGGTACCGCCCACCGAGACCGCGCGCAACAGCGAGACCGGTGCCGGCGGCACCGAAGCGTCGGCTCCGGCGGCGTCCCCGAGGTCCTGGCCCCGGGCCGGTTCCCTGCCGCCCACCATGAAGCAGCGCATCCGGGCCGAGGCCCACGGCAAGTCCCCGAGCTGCCGGCACCGTCCCACCACCGACGCGGCCGCCGCGGCCCGGTCCGCCGCCCTGTGCGACACGGCCGAGCAGCCGGAGGCGGAACCCCTCGCCCCGGCCGACCCACCACTGCAACGCTGAGCGTTCCGGCGGGTCCAGCGGATCCCAGCGACTCCCGGCAAAGGCCCGGCGCTCCCCGAGCGCCGGGCCTTCCGCATGCCGCCCGCCCGTACCCCCTCCGCTCTCCTTGCTCCCCCTGCTGCCCCTACTCCCCGTCCGTGATGCTGATCGCCTGCGACGGGCACTGCTCGGCCGCCTCCCGTACCCGCGGGTCGTCGCCGGTGTCCTCGCGCCCCGGGATGACCGCGCCGAACCCGTCCACCGTGGTGAAGACGGACCCCACCCGGTGCACACAGTCCGCGGAGCCGTAGCAGAGGTTCTGATCGACGGAGACCCTCATAGGTGCGTTCATACGCGCGTCCCCCCGGCAGCGGTGCGGTCCAAGTCCTCCGGCCGACCAGGCTAGTGCGGCCCGTCGTATCTTGGGCGGGCACGACGAACCGGAACGGATGAGCCACGAAAGGTGGTGAGCGTATGAGCCGCCGCATCACCGTTGTCACGGCCATCCACGCACCGTCCGCCCCCTACCTCCAGGACGCCTACGCGTCCCTGCGGCAACAGGAGTTGCCGGCCGGCTGGGACTGGCGGTGGCTGGTCCAGGAGGACGGCTGGACGGACGACGTACGCCCCCATGTGCCGGCCGACCCCCGGGTGGTGTTCCGGCAGGGGCGGCCCGGCGGCCCCGGAGTGGCCCGCACCATCGCGCTCGCCCACGCCGAGGGCGAGTACGTGAAGATCCTCGACGCCGACGACCAGCTCCCCGCCGGCGCGCTGGCCCGCGACCTGGCGGCGCTGGAGGCCGACCCGACGATCGGCTGGACGACGTCGCGCGTACTGGACCTGCTGCCCGACGGTTCGACGGCCGGCTTCCCGGGCGACCCGGCGAACGGGCCGATCGAGCGGGGCGTCGTCCTCGACTTCTGGAAGGCCAACGGCTTCCGTGCCCCGGTCCACCCGGCCACCCTCTGCGTCCGCCGCGACCTGCTGCTCGCGCTCGGCGGCTGGATGGCCCTGCCCGCCTCGGAGGACACCGGACTGCTGCTCGCCCTGAACGCGGTCGCCCGCGGCTGGTTCTCCGAGCAGGTCGGCCTGCTCTACCGCAAGTGGGAGGGGCAGGCCACCGGGCAGGCGGCGCACGTGGACCCGGCGGAGCGGGACGCGCGCATGATGGTCGTCGAGGCCCGCGCCCGGGCCCTGGCCGGCCTCGGGTGGCGCTACCCCCTCGCGTGACACCCCGGGCCGTTACCGCAACGCCTCCCCCTCGCACAACACCCCGGGGAACACCCCGGTGAACACCCCGGTGAACACCCCGGTGACACCCCGGGCCGCTACGGCAACGCCGCCGCGTCCACCCGGGAGAACACCAGCTCCGTCTCCCCGACCAGCGGCTCCCGCCACCGCACCGGCGCGGCGGGCCCGTCGCGCAGCGCCCGCAGACAGTCGGCGGGCGCGTAGCCGCCCGCCATCCGGTAGGCGTGGAACCCGGCCGCGGCGAACGTGTCCAGCAGTTCGTCGGCCGAGTCGCCGAGCCGGGCCATGCGCTCCGGCGTCACCTCGACACAGACCTCGGCGTCCGGCCGCAACGCGCCGAGCAGCGGCGCCAGTCCACGCACCACGCTGCCCTCGGCGCCCTCCACGTCGATCTTGAGCACGCGCGCGGTGGCCACCTCGGCGGCGGTCAGCACCTCCGTCAGCGGCACGGCCTCGGTCTCGAAGACCGACTCGGCTGCTCCGTCGTACGGAACGATGCTGTTGGCGCCCATGTTGTGGGAGCTGGCCAGCACGAAGGTGAGCGTCTCGCGCCGGTCGGCGACCGCCGTGTTCACCGCGCGGACGTTGGCGCAGCCGTTGAGCCGGAGGTTGCGCAGCAGCCGCCCGTGGAAGGCGGGCGACGCCTCCACCGCCACCACCCGGCCCGCGGCGCCGACCAGCCGGGAGGCGAGCACGGTGAAGACGCCGATGTTGGCTCCGACGTCGACGAACGTGTCGCCCGGCCCGAGCCGGCGCCGCAGCCAGCCGGTCATGTGCGGTTCCCAGACCCCGAAGAGGTAGAGGTAGCGCTGGATCAGGTCGGTGGTGTCCACCGCGAACCGGCCTCCGCAGCGGTCCTCGACCACCCGCCGCCGGGGGTGGTCGCGCAGGTACGGGTTGAGGAGGCGGCCGGCCAGCGCGGTCTTGCCGAGGAAGCCCGGGGCGTGCCGCACGTACCGGCTGCCCAGGGTCGCCAGGGGCTCCGTGAGGCCGCTGCGCGTCGGCGCGGCCCGGCTCGCGTCGGGGGTCACACCGGACACGGTGCCACCTCGGCCCCGGGGACCGGAACGACGGCCCGGGACCGGCCGCGCAACCCGCGCGTTTCAGCCATCTTCTGCCACCACCACCCGCCGGAATCGCAGGCTCCGCCCGCCGAACTCGTAAGATCCGCCGGTCGACTTGAGAACATCCGGCGGGGGGGGCGGCATGGGAACCGGCGAACAGCTCGTGACCGTGGGAGGCGTGTTGCTCGGCGCGCTGACCACGCAGGTGGCCGCCTATCTGCTGGAGCGGTCCAGGAACCGCTACCAGCTGCTCACCCGGTGGGACGACAAGAAGATCGACGCCTACAGCGAGTACGTCGACGCGGTCAAGACGCGCATCGCCGCGTGCGTCCGGCTGTACGAGGTCCGGGAGGGCATCCGCGAGGACCACCGGCCGCTGGCCGAACTCCGTGAGGACGTGGCCGAGGCCGGCCGGCGGTGGGGCTCGGCCTTCGAACGCGTGATGCTGCTCGGCGGCGACGACGCCATCGAGGCCGGGCACGAACTCAACAGCACGGTCTCGGAGATCGTCTGGCAGGCCACCGGCCAGATCACCGGCACCCTCGGAGAATGGCGCGAACGGCACCGCACCGCGTTCCGGCAGATCAACCTGTTCCACGAGGCGGCCCGCGCGGACCTCGGCATCCAGGGCAACGTCACCGGCGAGAAGCACCCGGAGCGGGATCTGCTGCTGCCGCCGCCCCGGCAACCGCCCCGGCAACCGTCCCGGCGACCCTCCGGGGAGGGGTGAGCGCGCGCGCGGACCGGTCGGTCGCGTCGCGCCGTCCGGTACCGGTCCCTCCCCTCGTGCGGACCGGTACCGAACGGTGCGAACGGACTCGGCCCGTCCTCACTGCCGTTGTCGGCGATCCTGCCAGCGATCCCGTCCACCGAGGAGGGGCCGCGTCCGGATCGCCCCCTTCACCGCAGGTCAGACGTATAGAGTGAGTTTTCCGGTCCGGACGTGACGACGGCGGGGGAGGTAAGGGGTGGGACCTTGAGTTCCGACTCAGGGACACGTACAGCCTTCGCCGAGCGACTCGCCCTGCTGTACACGGAGGCCGGCAATCCGCCCCTCAAGCGGGTGGCCGAGGCGGTCGACCGGCTCCAGCGGGTCGACGAACGGGGCCGGCCGGTACGGGTGTCCGCGCAGCGGATCAGCGACTGGCGGCGGGCCCGGAACGTACCCGCGCAGTTCACCGCGCTCGCCGCGGTGCTGCACGTGCTGATCCCGGCGGCCCGGCGGGCCCGGCCCGTCCCGGTGTCCAAGGGCCTGTACGACCTGGCCCAGTGGCAGCGCCTGTGGGAACAGGCGCTGGCCGATCCGGCGGGCGACCGCGGCGAGGCACCGGACGAGACCGCCGACGGCCGCGGCGCCGACTCCCCGGGGGTGGCCGGCGTGTGCCCCTACCGGGGGCTGGCCGCCTACCGGCAGCAGGACGCCCGCTGGTTCTTCGGCCGGGAGCGCAGCCGGGACGACCTCATCGCCCAGGTCCGCGCCGCCGAGCGGACCGGCGGCCTGGTCGCGCTGGTCGGCGCGTCGGGCGCGGGCAAGTCCTCCCTGCTGAACGCGGGCCTGATGCCCGCCCTGCGGACCGGCCGCGAGGTGCGGTACCTGGTGCCCGGACCGGCCCCGCTCGCGGAGCTGGCCCGAGCGGTCCCGGACCTGGCACCGGTCCTCGCCGAACCCGGCGCGACCGCGGCCCCCGGTTTCACCGAGGCCGTTCGAGCGGCCGTCACCGCGTGGGCCGCGCGCCAGGCGCCGCCGGCCGGCCCGCCGCCGGTGCTGATCGTCGACCAGTTCGAGGAGACCTTCGCGCTCTGCCCCGACGACACGGTCCGGCGTACGTTCATCCAGACCCTGCACGCGATGTGCGCGCCCGCCGGCTCCGGCGGCCCGCCCCCCGTCTGCGTCCTCGTCGGGGTCCGCGCGGACTTCTACGAGCAGTGCCTGGGCCACCCCGAACTCGCCGACGCCCTCCAGCACCGGCACATGGTGCTCGGGCCGCTGACCACGGCCGAGCTGCGCGAGGCGGTGGCCGGCCCGGCCAAGGCGGTGGGCCTGGAGATCGAACCGGGCCTGGTGGAGCTGATCATGCGGGAGGTGAGCGCCGACGGCCCGCACGGGGTGCACGACGCCGGTGTGCTGCCGCTGCTGTCCCACGCGCTGCTCGCCACCTGGCAGCGGCGCAAGTCGGGCCGGCTGACGCTGGCCGGGTACCGGGCGGCCGGCGGCATCCAGACGGCGGTGGCGACGACGGCGGAGCACGCCTGGTCCGGCCTCGACCCGGCCGCCCGCGCCGCCGCCCGGCAACTGCTGCTCAGGCTGGTGCGGCTGAGCGAGGACACCCAGACCACCCGCCGGCGCGGCACCCGGCGCGGCCTGGCGGAGGAGTCCAAGGACCCCGGCAAGACCGAGGAGTCCCTCGAAGCACTGGTCCGGGCCCGGCTGGTGACGCTGGACGCGGAGACGGTGGAGATCACCCACGAGGCGCTGCTGCACGCCTGGCCGCGGCTGCGCGGCTGGATCGACGAGGACCGGAGCGGCCATCTGCTGCGCCAGCGGCTGGAGGAGGACGGCCGGGCCTGGGAGGACTCCGGCCGCGACGCGGCCCTGCTCTACCGGGGTTCGCGGCTGGAGCAGGCGCACGGCTGGACCAGGTCGGCCGGCACCGTGCTGACCCGCAGCGCGGCGGAGTTCCTGGCCGCCTCGGTCCGGCTGCGGCGCCGCACCGTGTGGCTCAGCCGGGGCGCGGTGGCGGCCGTGCTGGTGCTGGCGATCGTGGCGGCGGCGTCGGCGGTGACCGCGTTCCGACAGCGGGACGACGCGGTGTTCGCGCAGGTCTCCGCCGAGGCCGACCGCTTCCAGTACTCGGACCCGTCCCTCTCCGCCCAGCTCGACCTGGTGGCACACGACCTGCGCCCCGACGACGAGGGCACCCGCAACCGGCTCATATCCATCGTCAACGCCCCCTTGGCGACCCCCCTCAGCGGCCACACCGGCGCCGTCTACCTCACCTCCTTCAGCCCGGACGGCCGCCTGCTGGCCACCGCCTCCTACGACCGCACGGTCCGCCTGTGGAACGTCGCGGACCCGGCCCGCCCCAGACCCCTGGGCAAGCCCCTGACCGGCCACCGGAGCTGGGTGAGCACCGCGGTCTTCAGCCCGGACGGGCATACGCTGGCCAGCGCCTCGGACGACGGCACGATCCGCCTGTGGGACGTGACGGACCCGGCCCGCCCGCGCCCCCTCGGCGCCCCCCTGACCGGCCACCACGGCACCGTCTACCTGCTCGCCTTCCGACCCGACGGCCGCACCCTCGCCTCCGTCGGCAACGACCGCACCGTCCGGCTGTGGAACGTGGCCGACCCCGGCCACGCGACCGCGCTGACCACCCTGACCGGCCACACCGACGCCGTACGGTCACTGGCCTTCAGCCCGGACGGCCGCACCCTCGCGACCGGCGGCGACGACACCACGGTCCGGCTCTGGGACACGGCCGACCCGCGCCACCCGCACCGCACGGGCGAGCCGCTGACCGGCCACACCGGCACCGTGCACTCGGTGGCCTTCAGCCCGGACGGCCGCACCCTGGCCAGCGGCAGCTCCGACGACACCATCCGGCTGTGGAACGTGAGCGACACCGACCGCCCCCGCTCCCTCGGCACCCCGCTCACCGGCCACACCGGCCCGGTCTGGTCGGTGGCCTTCAACTCCGCCGGCACCATGCTCGCCGCGGGCAGCGCCGACTCCACGGCGACCCTGTGGAACGTCGGCAACCCGGCCTACCCGTCCCAGGTCGGCGAGCCGCTCGCGGGCAGCAGCGGCGAGATGTACGCGGTCGGCTTCAGCCCGGACGGCCGCACCCTGGCCACCGGCAGCGGCGACAGCACCGTTCGCCTGTGGTCGATCCCGACCTCGGACATGGTCGGCCGGATAGGGGCCTTCCGCCCGGACGGACGGGTACTGGCCACCGCGGCCCGGGACGGCAGGGTCCGGCTGTGGAACGTCACGGACACCGACCGCCCCCGCCCGCTGAGCGGCCCGTTCACCCCCGGCGAGGGCGACATCCGCTCCCTGGTCTTCTCCCCCGACGGCCGCACCCTGGCCGTCCTCACCGGCAGCCACGCCGTCCAGCTCTGGAACGTCGCCGACACCGCGCACCCCGCCGCCCACGCCCCGCCCGTCGAACTGCGGACCCGCTTCGCCGGCCCCCGCGCGCTGGCCTTCAGCCCGGACGGCCACACCCTGGCCACCGCCCAGAGCGACCGCACCGTCCAGCTGTGGGACGCGACCGACCCCGCCCGCCTGCGCCCCCTGGGCACCCCACTGACCGGCCCCACCGGCTACGTCAACGCCCTCGTCTTCTCCCCGGACGGCCGCACCGTCGCGGCCGGCAGCGCCGACGGCACCATCCGGCTGTGGCCCGTCGCCGCCGCCGCGCGCGCCGGACGCGTCCTCGGGGAGCACATCGGGCCGGTGAACGCCCTCGCGTTCAGCCCCGACGGCCGCACCCTGGCCAGCGGCAGCGACGACAACACGGTCCGGCTCTGGGACCCCGCCGGCGACGACCGGCAGCCGGTCGCCGAACTCACCGGCCACACCGAGGCGGTCGTCTCCCTGACCTTCAGCCCCAGCAGCCACACGCTGGCCAGCGGCGGCAACGACAACACGGTCCGCCTCTGGGACGTCACCGACCCGTCCGCCGCGTCACCCATCGGCCAGTCACTGAGCCCCAACGCCAAGACCGGCAACTTCCTGGCCTTCAACCCCCGCACCCGCATGCTCGGGGTCTCCAGCGGCGTCGACACCGTACGCCTGTGGAACCTGGACACCGACGCGGCGGTCCGCCGCATCTGCTCCGCCACCCGCAACGTCCTGACCCCGGCCCGCTGGCACGAATACCTGCCCCGCCTGCCCTATGACCCGCCGTGCGGCACCTGACACAAGACACGCGAAAGGCCCCCGACCGTGACCGGTCGGGGGCCTTTTCGCTGGTGGGGCTAACAGGATTTGAACCTGTGGCCTCATCCTTATCAGGGATGCGCTCTAACCAACTGAGCTATAGCCCCGCCGCGCTCTGCGGTGTATGTCCCGCGCGCTGACTCCTGAAGATTAGCGCACGAGGTGGGCAGGCCCAAAATCGGTTACTCGCGCCCGCTCACTCGTCCTCGGCGAGGGTCAGCTCCACGCCGCCGACGAAGCCGGCGGAGAGGTTGTAGATGAACGCGCCGAGTGTCGCCAGGGCGGTGGCCAGGACGACGTCGATGACCGCGATGATCGTCGTGAACAGCAGGACGTTGGGCAGCGACAGGAACGACTGGAGGTCGAAGCCGTTCGACTCGTTGGAGCCGGTGGCCTCGGAGATCGTGCCGCCGACCGTCGAGAAGACGCCCATCGCGTCCATGACCATCCACAGCACGGTGGCCGCGACGATCGTGCACACGCCCAGCGCGATGGAGAGCAGGAAGCTCACCTTCATCACCGACCACGGATCGGCCTTCGCCACCCGCAGCCGGGCCTTGCGGACCCGGGGCGTGGTGCGGCCCGCGCCGGTGCGCGGCCGGCGGACCGCACCGGCCGCACCGCCCGCGGTACCCGCCGGGGTCTGGTACGCCTGCGGCGGGTGGTAGGGCCCGCCGGGCTGTTGCTGCTGCCGCTCGCCCGGCAGCGGGGAGGCCCCCTGCTGGGGCGTGGGCTGGGCGCCGGATGCGGCCGGGCCCGCGCCAGCGGCGTACTGCTGGGTCTGCGGACCTCGGGTGTCCGTCACAGTTCCCCCCTGGGATCCATGAGTCTCGTACGAGGATGAGGACGCGTTCCCGTGCGGGTCCGTTCCCTGCGCGGCGGAGCCACGGCCGCCGCCGTCCGTTTCGGTACCCGTCGAGGTACCGGCCGATCCGGCGCCCGTGGCTCCGCTCACGATGACTCTCTCCTCGTGCTACTCGGCCGAGGGCGCCTCGCCCTCGTCCGTGCCGGCGGTCGCGGCATCCTCGGCGGTCTCCTCGTCGGCCACGTCGCCGTCGACTTCCTCCGCCTCGCGACCCGCCTCGGCGTTGCGTGCGATGCCGACCACGGCATCGCGCTTGCCAAGATTGATCAGTTGGACGCCCATGGTGTCACGGCCCGTCTCCCTGACCTCGCTGACGCGCGTGCGAATCACACCGCCGGAGAGGGTGATGGCGAGGATTTCGTCGGTCTCCTCGGTCACCAGCGCTCCGACGAGCTCTCCACGGTCCTCGACGATCTTGGCGGCCTTGATGCCGAGGCCGCCGCGACCCTGGACGCGGTACTCGTCGACGGAGGTGCGCTTCGCGTACCCGCCGTCGGTGGCAGTGAACACGAACGTACCGGTTCGAACAACATTCATCGAGAGCAGCTCGTCGCCGTCACGGAAACTCATGCCCTTGACGCCCGAGGTGGCCCGGCCCATCGGCCGCAGCGTGTCGTCCGAGGCGGTGAACCTGATCGACTGCGCCTTCTTGCTGATCAACAGCAGATCGTCATCGGCCGAGACGAGTTCGGCACCGATCAGTTCGTCGTCGGTTCCGTCCTCCATCTCCCGTAGGTTGATGGCGATGACACCGCCCGAGCGCGGGGAGTCGTAGTCCTTCAGCGAGGTCTTCTTGACCAGGCCGCCCTTGGTGGCCAGCACCAGGTAGGGCGCCGCCTCGTAGTCGCGGATGGCGAAGATCTCGGCGATCGACTCGTCCGGCTGGAAGGCCAGCAGGTTGGCCACGTGCTGGCCGCGCGCGTCCCGGCCGGCGTCGGGCAGCTCGTAGCCCTTGACCCGGTAGACCCGGCCCTTGTTGGTGAAGAACAGCAGCCAGTGGTGGGTGGTGGAGACGAAGAAGTGGTCGACGATGTCGTCTTCCTTCAGCTTCGTGCCCCGGACGCCCTTGCCGCCGCGCTTCTGCGCCCGGTAGTCGTCGGTCTTGGTGCGCTTGATGTAGCCGCCCCGGGTGACCGTGACGACGATGTCCTCCTCGGCGATCAGGTCCTCGATGGACATGTCGCCCTCGTAGGGGATCAGCTTCGTCTTGCGGTCGTCGCCGAACTTGTCGACGATCGCGGCCAGCTCCTCGCTGACGATCCCTCGCTGGCGGACCGGCGAGGCCAGGATCGCGTTGTACTCCGTGATCTTCGCCTGGAGCTCGTCGTGCTCCTGGACGATCTTCTGCCGCTCCAGCGCGGCCAGCCGGCGCAGCTGCATCTCCAGGATGGCGTTGGCCTGGATCTCGTCGATGTCGAGGAGGTCCATCAGGCCGCCGCGCGCGATCTCGACCGTCTGGCTGCCCCGGATCAGCGCGATGACCTCGTCGATCGCGTCCAGCGCCTTGAGCAGACCGCGCAGGATGTGGGCACGGTCCTCGGCCTTGCGCAGCCGGAACCTGGTCCGGCGGACGATGACCTCGATCTGGTGGTTCACCCAGTGCCGGATGAACGCGTCCAGCGAGAGGGTGCGCGGCACGCCGTCGACCAGGGCCAGCATGTTGGCGCCGAAGTTGTTCTGGAGATCGGTGTGCTTGTACAGGTTGTTCAGCACGACCTTGGCGACCGCGTCCCGCTTCAGCACGATCACCAGGCGCTGGCCGGTGCGGGAGGACGTCTCGTCGCGGACGTCGGCGATGCCGCCGATCTTGCCGTCCTTCACCAGGTCGGCGATCTTCTGCGCTAGGTTGTCCGGGTTGGTCTGGTACGGCAGCTCGGTGACCACCAGGCACTGGCGGTTCTGGATCTCCTCGACCGCGACGACCGCGCGCATGGTGATCGAGCCGCGCCCGGTGCGGTACGCCTCCTCGATGCCGTTGCGGCCGACCACCAGGGCGCCGGTCGGGAAGTCCGGGCCCTTGATGCGCTCGATGAGGGCGTCCAGCAGCTCCTCGTGGCTGGCCTCGTAGTTCTCCAGGTACCACTGGGCGCCGGCCGCGACCTCGCGCAGGTTGTGCGGCGGGATGTTGGTCGCCATGCCGACCGCGATGCCCGCCGAGCCGTTGATCAGCAGGTTCGGGAAGCGGGCGGGCAGGACGGTCGGCTCCTTGGAGCGGCCGTCGTAGTTGTCCGTGAAGTCGACGGTCTCCTCGTCGATGTCGCGGACCATCTCCATCGACAGCGGCGCCATCTTGCACTCGGTGTACCGCATGGCCGCCGCCGGGTCGTTGCCCGGCGAGCCGAAGTTGCCGTTGGAGTCGACCAGCGGCATCCGCATCGACCACGGCTGGGCGAGGCGGACCAGCGCGTCGTAGATGGAGGAGTCGCCGTGCGGGTGGTAGTTGCCCATGACGTCGCCGACGACGCGGGCGCACTTGTAGAAGCCTCGCTCGGGGCGGTATCCGCCGTCGTACATCGCGTACAGCACGCGGCGGTGGACGGGCTTGAGTCCGTCCCGCACGTCCGGCAGCGCGCGCGAGACGATGACGGACATCGCGTAGTCGAGGTAGGAGCGCTGCATCTCCGTCTCGAGCCCGACAGGCTCGACGCGCTGGGCGATGACGCCGCCCTCTTCGGAGGTGACGGGCGTGTTCTCGTCGGTCATTGCTGGTGAAGGTCCTTCCTGGTGCGGTCAGCGGCGACCGACTCAGATGTCGAGGAAGCGGACGTCCTTGGCGTTGCGCTGGATGAACTGGCGCCGGGCCTCGACGTCCTCGCCCATCAGCACCGAGAAGAGGTCGTCGGCCTGGGCGGCGTCGTCCAGGGTGACCTGGCCGAGCACCCGGTGCTCCTGGTCCATCGTGGTGATGCGCAGCTCCTCGGCGTTCATCTCGCCCAGACCCTTGAAGCGCTGCACCGAGTCCTCCCGGACCCGCTTGCCGGCCTGCCGGCCCAGCTCGATCAGCGCGTCGCGCTCGCGGTCGGAGTACGCGTACTCGAAGTCGTCCCGGCCCCACTTGATCTTGTAGAGCGGGGGGCGGGACAGGAAGACGTGCCCGGCCTCGACCAGCGGCCGCATGAAGCGGAACAGGAAGGTCAGCAGCAGGGTGTTGATGTGCTGGCCGTCGACGTCGGCGTCCGCCATCAGGATGATCTTGTGGTAGCGGAGCTTCTCGATGTCGAAGTCCTCGTGCACACCGGTACCGAACGCGGAGATCATCGCCTGGATCTCCTGGTTCTGGAGAATCCGGTCGATGCGCGCCTTCTCGACGTTGAGGATCTTGCCGCGGATCGGGAGGATCGCCTGGTACTGCGGGTTGCGGCCGGACTTGGCCGAACCGCCGGCCGAATCGCCCTCGACGATGAAGATCTCGCACTTGGTCGGGTCGTTGGACTGGCAGTCGGACAGCTTGCCCGGCAGCGACGCCGACTCCAGCAGCCCCTTGCGGCGGGTCAGGTCGCGCGCCTTGCGGGCCGCCACCCGCGCGGTGGCCGCCTGGATGCCCTTGCGGATGATGTCCGCGGCCTCGTTGGGGTTGCGGTCCAGCCAGTCGGCCAGGTGCTCGTAGACCACCTTCTGGACGAAGGTCTTCACCTCGGTGTTGCCCAGCTTGGTCTTGGTCTGGCCCTCGAACTGCGGCTCCGCCAGCTTCACCGAGATGATCGCGGTCAGACCCTCGCGGATGTCGTCGCCCGTGAGGTTGTCATCCTTGTCGCGCAGCAGCTTCTTGTCGCGCGCGTACTTGTTGATCAGCGAGGTCAGCGCGGCCCGGAAGCCCTCTTCGTGCGTACCGCCCTCATGGGTGTGGATGATGTTGGCGAACGAGTACACGCCCTCGGTGTAGCCGCCGTTCCACTGCATGGCGACCTCAAGGGACAGGAACTTGTCCTTGTCCTCGGCCTCCAGGTCGATCACCGTGGGGTGGACGACCTCTCCCTTGCGGGAGTTGAGGTACTTCACGAAGTCGACGATGCCGCCCTCGTAGTGGTACGAGACGCTCTTGACCTCTTGCTTCTCGTCCTCGCCCGCCTCGTCCGCGCCGGCGGTGGCCTTCGCCGACTCGCGCTCGTCGGTGAGGTTGATCTTCAGACCCTTGTTGAGGAACGCCATCTCCTGGAACCGCCGCGACAGCGTCTCGAAGGAGTAGTCGGTGGTCTCGAAGATGTCGCCGTCGGCCCAGAAGGTGACCGTCGTACCGGTCTCCTCGGTCGCCTCGTGCTTGGCCAGCGGGGCCGTCGGCACGCCCAGCTTGTAGTCCTGCGTCCAGCGGTGGCCGTCGGTGCGGACCTCGACGGCGACCTTCGACGACAGCGCGTTGACGACGGAGACACCCACGCCGTGCAGACCACCGGAGACCGCGTAGCCGCCGCCGCCGAACTTGCCGCCCGCGTGCAGCACGGTCAGCACGACCTCGACGGCGGGCTTGCCCTCCGAGGGGACGATGCCGACCGGGATGCCGCGACCGTTGTCCACGACGCGCACGCCGCCGTCGGCCAGGATCGTGACGTCGATGGTGTCCGCGTGACCGGCCAGCGCCTCGTCGACGGAGTTGTCGACGACCTCCTGCACCAGGTGGTGCAGTCCCCGCTCGCCGGTCGAACCGATGTACATACCGGGTCGCTTACGGACCGCGTCCAGGCCCTCGAGCACGGTGATGGCACTGGCGTCGTACGAGGCGGCGGCCGCCTCGTGCGAGGGGCTCGCCGCGTCGTTCACGCCGGTGTCGGTGGACGGGATGTTCTCGTTGGGGTTGCCGGAATCGGCCACGAAGCGCCCTTTCTGGCACAGCACGAGCCGGGCTCGGCGGCGTTTGCCGGAGCGGCTGCGGCATGTTGCGTTGGTAAGCCTTGATTCAGCGTTGCTCAGCTTTTCCCGGGCTCCCCACGACCGGGGCGGGATTGTCTTCCAGTCTACCGGTACCACTGACACTGATGGGGGTTTGCCGGTACCTGAGTCCGCATGTGCCGCCCTGAGACGTCCTCTCCCGACTCCCGATATACGGAAGGGGGCTCCAAGAGGCTCACGGAGGCACTCAGCGCTTCCGGCCGTCAACCCTTGGCTACTTCGGAGTCAGGTCGCGATTCGCATCCGTGTGCGGTGCTACGACAAGAGGGCCACCGGCGACCCGAACCGACGATTGACAAGCCCTTATGTGATGTCAGTCACTCTTGGGACGCCGGAGGCGAGACCGGCGCCGGACTGGGGCGAAACAGGCACAAACAGGGCGCACTCGCCCGTACGTCCCACCCCTGCGTCCGCCCGTGCGCCTCACCCGTACGTATCGCCCGGACCCGTGCTGCCGGGGGCCCGCAGCGGCCCGTAGCGGCGCGGCGAGCCACCCGGACCCTGCACCTTGATCATCCTTACCGAACCGTGCCCGAGGTCCTGATTGATGCGCGCGAGCAGTCCTGGGGCCTGGTACCTGATCTCGGTGGCCCACGTCGTCGAGTCGCAACGAACCGTCAGTTCCCTCGCGTCCTCGTCGAATCTCTCCGGCGTGCAGTGCAGGGCGATCTTCTCGCCGACGATCTGCGGCCAGCGGCCCATCACCCCGCCCACCGCGGCCGGCGTCTCCCAGCCGCGCTCGGTGATCAGCCGGTTGATCGCCGGCCCCAGCGCCATCGGGTCCCGCCCGTCGGCCCGCGCCCCCGAACGCAGCCCGCCGCGCCGGGCCTGCTTCTTCTGCTGCACCGCCTCGCCACGCGCGCGTGCCGCCTCCTTCGCCGCCCGCAGCGCCACCCGCGCGAGATCGACACCGGACGGCTCGGGGACCTTTTTCGGCACCGCGTCCTTGTGGGGACCGGGCTCGGACGCGCTCATACGCGGCCCACCGTCCCGTCCGCCACCGCGAACCGGGCCCCCGCAAGGACCTGCGGAACGTCGTCGTCCACCGCGGCGGTCACCAGCACCTGCTCGCCGGGCGCCACCAGCTCGGCCAGCCGCTCCCGGCGCCGCGCGTCCAGCTCGGCGAAGACGTCGTCCAGGACCAGCACCGGCTCATTGCCCTCCGCGCGGAGGAGATCGTAGGAGGCCAGCCGCAGCGCCAGCGCGTACGACCAGGACTCGCCGTGCGAGGCGTACCCCTTGGCGGGCAGCTCCCCGAGCTTGAGCAGCAGGTCGTCGCGGTGCGGCCCGACCAGCGTGACCCCCCGCTCGATCTCCTGCTTGCGCGCCTCGGCGAGCGCGGCGATCAGCTGCTCGAACAGGTCCTCGCGGGTGTGCCCCGCACCGGGCGCCGACGGCTTGTACTCCAACGCCACCGGACCGCCGCCCGGGGCCAGCTGCTCGTACGCCTTGTCGGCCAGCGGCTGGAGCGCGGCGATCAGATCCAGTCGCTGGGCGAGCAATTCCGCACCGGCGCGCGCCAGATGCTGGTCCCAGACGTCCAGCGTCGACAGGTCCAGCGTCCGGCCGCCGTGCCGCCGGGCCAGCGCCGCCGACTTCAGCAGGGTGTTGCGCTGCTTGAGCACCCGGTCGTAGTCGGAGCGCACCCCGGCCATCCGCGGCGACCGCGCGGTGATCAGCTCGTCCAGGAACCGCCGCCGCTCACCCGGATCGCCCTTGACCAGCGCGAGATCCTCGGGCGCGAACAGCACGGTCCGTACGATGCCCAGCACATCGCGGGGTCTGACCTGCGAGGACCGGTTGACGCGGGCGCGGTTGGCGCGGCCCGGGTTCAGCTCCAGCTCGATCAGCTGCTGCCGCTCGCCCTGCCGGACCTGGGCCCGGATCACCGCGCGGTCGGCGCCCATGCGGACCAGCGGGGCGTCGGAGGAGACGCGGTGGCTGCCGAGGGTGGCGAGATAGCCGACGGCCTCGACCAGGTTGGTCTTGCCCTGCCCGTTGGGGCCGACGAAGGCGGTGACGCCCGGGTCCAGCGGGACCTCGACCCGGGCGTAGGAGCGGAAGTCGGCCAGCGACAGATGCGTGACGTGCATGGTCGTGCGCCGACCTCCCTCGGAACCTGCTGCTTACTTCTTCTCGACCGCGTGGCCGCCGAACTGGTTGCGCAGCGCCGCGATCATCTTCATCTGCGGCGAGTCCTCCTGCCGCGAGGAGAACCGCGCGAACAGCGACGCGGTGATCGCCGGCAGCGGCACCGCGTTGTCGATCGCGGCCTCCACCGTCCAGCGTCCCTCACCGGAGTCCGCGGCGAAACCGCGGAGCTTGTCCAGGTGCTCGTCGCCGTCCAGGGCGTTCACCGCCAGGTCGAGCAGCCAGGACCGGATGACCGTGCCCTCCTGCCAGGAGCGGAACACCTCCCGGACGTCGGTCACGGAGTCGACCTTCTCCAGCAGCTCCCAGCCCTCGGCGTAGGCCTGCATCATCGCGTACTCGATGCCGTTGTGGACCATCTTCGCGAAGTGGCCCGCGCCGACCTTGCCCGCGTGCACCGAGCCGAAGTCGCCCTCGGGCTTGAGCGCGTCGAATATCGGCTGCACCTTGGCGACGTGGTCGGCGTCGCCGCCGTACATCAGCGCGTAGCCGTTCTCCAGGCCCCAGACGCCGCCGGAGACACCGCAGTCGACGAAGCCGATGCCCTTGGCCGCCAGCTCCTCGGCGTGCTTCTCGTCGTCCGTCCAGCGGCTGTTGCCGCCGTCCACGAGGACGTCGCCGGGCTCCAGCAGCTCGGCCAGCTCGTCGACGGTCGACTGGGTGGCCGAGCCGGCCGGGACCATCACCCACACCACTCGCGGGCCGCTGAGCTTGCCCACCAGCTCTTCCAGGCTGTGGACGTCGGCGAGGTCCGGGTTGCGGTCGTATCCGACGACGGTGTGGCCCGCGCGGCGGATCCGCTCGCGCATGTTGCCGCCCATCTTGCCGAGGCCGACGAGACCGAGCTCCATCAGTTGCGTTCCTTAGGGTCGCTGTGGCGTATGAGGCGCGTTCGCCGTGTGAGGCGCGTTCGCACCGGCGCCGAGCCTAGACCCGGCACCCCCGCGCACAGCTGTGGGCATACGCGCTCATTCGTATGCCCACCTGGGACTTCGTCCACCGGCCGTCCACTGGCCGTCCACCGGCTGTGGACAAGCGAGCCGCTCAGCCGCTCAGCCGCTCAGCCGCACCGGCATGATCAGGTACTTGTACGCCTCGTCCGCCTCGGCGTCCAGCGCCGGCCTGCCGCTGAGCAGGGCCGGCTTGGTGGACGTCGTGAAGGACAGCTGGGCCACCGGGGAGCCGATGGCGCTCAGGCCCTCCAGCAGGAAGGTCGGGTTGAAGGCGATCGAGATGTCGTCGCCGTCCAGCTGGGCGTCGACCCGCTCCACAGCCTGTGCGTCGTCGCTGGAGCCGGCCTCCAGGATCAGCACGCCCTGCTCGAAGCTGAGCCGCACCGGGGTGTTGCGCTCGGCGACCAGGGCGACGCGCTTGACGGCTTCCACGAAGGGGGCGGTCTCGATCACGGCGACGCTGTTGAACTCGGTCGGGAAGAGCGTCTTGTACTTCGGGAGGTCGCCCTCCAGGAGCCGCGTCGTGGTCCGGCGGCCGGCCCCCTCGAAACCGATCAGGCCCTCGCCCGCGCCGGAGCCGGACAGCGCCAGGATCACCTGGTCGCCGCTGGTGAGCGCCTTGGCGGTGTCCTGGAGCGTCTTGGCGGGCACCAGGGCGACCGCGGAGACCTCCGGGTTCTCCGGCTTCCACAGGAACTCGCGGACCGCGAAGCGGTAGCGGTCGGTGGAGGCCAGCGTCACCGTGTCGCCCTCGATCTCGATGCGCACACCGGTGAGGACGGGCAGCGTGTCGTCGCGGCCGGCCGCGATGGCGACCTGCTGCACGGCGGAGGCGAAGACCTCGCCGGGGACGGTGCCCGTCGCGTTCGGCATCTGCGGCAGCGCCGGGTACTCCTCCACCGGCAGGGTGTGGAGGGTGAACCGCGAGGAGCCGCAGACCACCGTCGCCCGTACACCGTCTGTGGAAATCTCCACCGGCCGGTTGGGCAGGGCGCGGGAGATGTCGGCGAGCAGGCGGCCGGAGACCAGCACCGTGCCCTCCTCCTCGACCTCCGCCTCGACCGACACCCGCGCGGAGACCTCGTAGTCGAAGCTGGACAGGCTCAGCTGCCCTTCCTCCGCTTTCAGCAGCAGGCCCGCGAGGACCGGCGCCGGCGGACGGGCCGGGAGGCTGCGGGCCGCCCAGGCCACTGCCTCCGCGAGTACGTCGCGTTCCACCCGGATCTTCACCGTTGCCGCCTCCTGCTGTTGCCGGCGCTTGTCGCCCTGCTTCGCCTCAGTCGTCTGTCTCGGTGTCGTCGCCCTTGGTCCGGGGCAGTACACCGGGGACCAGTCTGACGCACCGCACTGACACTAGGTGCCCATCGGGGTCAAGTCGTGACGAGGGACGGTCGGACACGACAGAGCGAGTTGTGCACAGGGCCCGCTTCGAAACGAGTTCCCAGCTCTCTCTAGTCGTCAGTAGTAGTAGGGCCTGTGGATACCGTGGATAACCTCGTTTGCCCAGGTCAGGCCAGGAATTTTGTCCACGGGGCCTGTGGGCGGGACCGGTGGACAACTCGGGTCCGCTGTGGAGAACGGAAAGTTCTGCACACCCCGTGCACAGGGAGAGGCGACTTCTCCCCAGCGGCGTCCCCAGGTTTACCCGTCTTTCCCACAGCCCACTCCGGCACCTTGATGTGACGCCTTTCACTCGCAGCGGTGACGGGCCGCGTCGGGTTGCCGAACAGTGGACAGCGGTGTGGAGAAGCCGGTGATCGCTGGGGACAACCGGCCGCAGCTTGTGGGTTGCCCGTGGACAACTTTGTGCACAGGGTGTGGACCGATCCGTTGTCCACAGCCTGTGGAGATCCTTCGTCCACGAATCCACAACCGACTGACCTGGCCTGATGATCTCTCACCACCCTGGCCTGTGGACGGCTTCGGGACAACTTGGCGATCCCCATGGTGTGGACGGAAAAAAGTGGCCGGATCTGTGGACGACGGCCGTAACCTGGCGCGGAATCGAACACCGGCCGCGTCCGACACGGGCCGGACATGCCGAAGGGCGCCCACCGGAACTCCTCCGGAGGGCGCCCAGAACGTCGTACAGGGGCGTACCGCGGCGTGTGTCAGCCGTTCTTGATGCGGTTGGTCAGCTCGGTCACCTGGTTGTAGATGGAGCGCCGCTCGGCCATCAGATTGCGGATCTTGCGGTCCGCGTGCATGACGGTGGTGTGGTCCCGGCCGCCGAACAGCGCGCCGATCTTCGGCAGGGAGAGGTCCGTCAGCTCCCGGCACAGATACATGGCGATCTGCCGGGCCGTCACCAGCGCCCGGCCGCGCGAGGTGCCGCACAGGTCCTCGACGGTGAGCCCGAAGTAGTCGGCGGTGGCGCTCATGATGGCCGTGGAGGTGATCTCGGGGGCCGAGTCCTCGCCGCCCGGGATCAGGTCCTTGAGGACGATCTCGGTCAGGCCCAGGTCCACCGGCTGCCGGTTGAGCGACGCGAACGCCGTCACCCGGATCAGCGCCCCCTCCAGCTCGCGGATGTTGCGCGAGATCCGGGAGGCGATGAACTCCAGCACCTCCGGCGGGGCGTTGAGCTGCTCCTGCACCGCCTTCTTGCGCAGGATCGCGATCCGGGTCTCCAGCTCGGGCGGCTGGACGTCGGTGATCAGGCCCCACTCGAACCGGTTGCGCAGCCGGTCCTCCAGCGTGACCAGCTGCTTGGGCGGCCGGTCGGAGGAGAGCACGATCTGCTTGTTGGCGTTGTGCAGCGTGTTGAAGGTGTGGAAGAACTCCTCCTGCGTCGACTCCTTGTCCGCCAGGAACTGGATGTCGTCGACGAGCAGGATGTCCATCTCGCGGTAGCGCTTGCGGAAGCTGTCGCCCTTGCCGTCGCGGATGGAGTTGATGAACTCGTTGGTGAACTCCTCCGAGCTCACGTACCGCACCCGCGTGCCCGGGTAGAGGCTGCGGGCGTAGTGCCCGATGGCGTGCAGCAGGTGGGTCTTGCCGAGCCCGGACTCCCCGTAGATGAAGAGCGGGTTGTACGCCTTGGCCGGCGCCTCGGCGACGGCGACCGCGGCGGCGTGCGCGAAGCGGTTGGAGGCGCCGATGACGAAGGTGTCGAAGAGGTACTTGGGGTTGAGGCGCGCGGTCGGCTCGCCGGGGCCGGTGGCCGGGGCCGGCTGCGCGGCCAGCGGGCCGGGGGCGCCGGTGGCGGGGCCGGGTCCGACCGGGCCGCCGCGGTGGACGTGCCCGGATCCGGCGGGCGGCTCGGGCGGCTCGCGCCGGCCGCCGCGCTGGTCGTAGTCGCCGCGCGACTGCTCGTAGTCGGGGCGCTGGGACTCGTACGGCGGGCGCTCGGAGTCGTAGGAGGGGCGCTCGGAGTCGTACCGGTCCGTGTCGTACGGCGCGCGGTCGGGCGCCTTCGGGCGGTAGTCCTGGGAGTAACCGTCCTGGTAGGGGTTCTTCTGGTACGAGTCCGGGCCGTGCTGGCCGTACGACGGCTCCGGCGGGGAGGCGTACGGGTCGCGGTCGGGGAAGCCGAGGCGCTGCTGCTGCCAGCCGTAGTCGTCCTGCTGGGAGGGGCGCGGCCAGGCGCCGGGTTCGGGGCGCTGGTACTCGGACGGGTAGGCGGGGCGGGCCGTGGGGAGCGGGTCGGCGCGGTGGCGGCCGTAGCTCTCGTAGTCGTCACGGGTGTCACGGGTGTCACGGGTGTCACGGAGGTCCCGGGCATCTCGTGTGTCCCGGGCGTCACGGGCATCTCGTGTGTCCCGTGAGTCCCTTGGGTCTCGACCGTCACGCGAGTCACGAGCGTCCCGGGAGTCACGGCCGTCCCGGGGCTCTCGGCCGTCGGGTTCGTCGTAGCGGTGCTGGGGGCGCGCGGGCGGGGCCGGAGGCGCGGAGGGCTCGCCGGCCGAGTCGTCGACGGTGATCGCGATGCGGATCGGGCGCCCGCACTCCCTGCTCAGCGTCTCGGAGACGACGGGCGCCAGCCGGCCCTCCAGGACACCCTTCGCGAACTCGTTCGGTACGGCGAGCAGGGCGGTGTCGGCGACCAGGGCGAGGGGCTGGCAGCGCCGGATCCAGTGCTCGTCCTTCGACTCGACACCCTGGACCCGGCCCTCCCCGAGGAGCTGCTCCAGTACGCGTGGCCACACTGCGGCAAGATCGGCAGGTACGTCAGCCACAGGGCACGCTCTCTCATGTGTCCCTCGAAGGTGTGATCCGAGGGAGGGACGGTCGGAACCGGGGGGCGGGTCGGAACGAATCAGATGGGCCGGGATGGGCCGGTGGGAAGGGAACGAATCGGAGTCCGGCCACGGTAGTCAGCGTGGCCGGTAGCATTCAAGTTGTTGTCCCCAGCCTGTGGACAAGTGTCTCCCGGCCGCCGCTGGTTTGACCGAATGGCGCAACCGCGCGTACCGTAACGAGGTCGAGTTGTCGATGGCTGCTGCCGCCTGCCTCCGATGGGCACAGATCGCTTCAGGTGATCGGAAAGCGGTGCACACGGGCGTGACGCGAGCTACTCGTGGGCGCACGGTGACAGCCAGGACGGCACCCCGCCACCACCGATTCTTTTCTGGAGCCCCCGAGTGAGCAAGCGCACCTTCCAGCCGAACAACCGTCGTCGCGCGAAGACCCACGGCTTCCGGCTGCGGATGCGCACCCGTGCCGGCCGCGCGATTCTCGCGTCCCGCCGTGGCAAGGGTCGCGCCCGTCTGTCCGCCTGATTCCGATCAGGTCATGACGTCGTGCTGCCCACCGAGAACCGGCTGAGGCGGCGCGAGGATTTCGCGACCGCGGTACGACGAGGTCGCCGGGCAGGTCGTCCGTCCCTCGTCGTCCATTTTCGTAGCGGTGCAACGGACCCGCACGCGCCTGGGGAGAGCGCTCCCCCGACGCGTGCGGGTTTCGTCGTCAGCAAAGCCGTCGGCGGTGCGGTCGTGCGCAACAAGGTGAAGCGCAGGCTTCGCCATCTGATGCGCGACCGAGTCGGTCTGTTTCCTCCCGGTAGCCTGGTAGTCGTACGAGCGCTACCCGGAGCGGGTGACGCCGACCATGCACAGCTGGCCCAAGACCTGGACGCCGCCCTTCAGCGGCTACTGGGAGGGGGCGCGCGATGAAGTACCCGCTGCTGGCTCTGATCAAGCTGTACCAGTGGACGATCAGTCCACTGCTGGGGCCGGTCTGCAAGTACTACCCGTCGTGCTCCCACTACGGCTTCACGGCCATCGACCGGCACGGCGCCGTCAAGGGCACGGCACTCACCGCCTGGCGAATCCTGCGGTGCAATCCGTGGTCGCTGGGCGGAGTGGACCACGTTCCGCCGCGTAAGCGTCCGCGGTGGCACGAGATGCTGCGGAACGCCTGGCGCGCACGCAAGGGCGGGCCCTCCGCCGCCGAACCGGCCACCGAAGGACAGGCTGCTCACCCGAGCCCGCCCGGTCCTTCGAGCCCGGCCGCAGAGACCCAGTCCCATGCCCAAGGAGCATGATTAGTGGACACGATTGCCAGCTTCTTCACCTTCATCACGACACCTGTCTCCTGGGTCATCGTCCAGTTCCACACCGTGTACGGCGCCATTTTCGGCCCTGACACCGGGTGGGCCTGGGGCCTGTCGATCGTGTCCCTGGTGATTCTGATCCGCATCTGCCTGATCCCGCTCTTCGTGAAGCAGATCAAGTCGACCCGCGCGATGCAGACGCTCCAGCCGGAGATGAAGAAGATCCAGGAGCGCTACAAGAACGACAAGCAGCGCCAGTCCGAAGAGATGATGAAGCTGTACAAGGAGGCGGGCACCAACCCGCTCTCCTCGTGCCTTCCCATCCTGGCGCAGTCACCGTTCTTCTTCGCCCTCTACCACGTGCTCAACGGCATCGCGACCGGCGACACCATCGGTGTCATCAACGAGCGGCTGCTGGAGAGTGCGCAGAAGGCCCACATCTTCGGTGCGCCGCTCGCGGCGAAGTTCACCGACGGTGCCTCGAAGGTGGACGCCCTCGGCTCCTCCATCACCGACGTGCGGGTCGTCACCGCCATCATGATCGTCCTGATGTCGGCGTCCCAGTTCTTCACCCAGCGCCAGCTGATGACGAAGAACGTCGACACCACGGTGAAGACGCCGTTCATGCAGCAGCAGAAGATGCTGATGTACGTCTTCCCGGTCATGTTCGCCGTCTTCGGCATCAACTTCCCGGTCGGTGTCCTCGTCTACTGGCTGACCACCAACGTGTGGACCATGGGCCAGCAGATGTACGTCATCCGCAACAACCCGACCCCGGGTTCCAAGGCCCAGTCGGCCTACCTCGAGCGTCTGTACAAGCACGTCTCGCACAACGGCAAGGTCAGCCGGCGCAGCGAGCGCGCCATCGTCAAGGCCATCGTCGCCAAGGGCCGGGACCGCAACGAGTTCGAGCGGAAGTTCATCAACGGCCTGACCAAGGCCGGCCTCGCCGCCCAGGCCGATGGCAACGTCGTGAAGAGTGACACCGCGGCCGCCGTCGAGTCCGAGGACGGTACGCCGACCACCGGTGCCCCCAAGCGGCAGCAGCCCAAGAGGCAGTCGAAGTCCCAGCGGCAGTCCGGTGCGACCAAGGGCGGCGGCGACGGCGGAGCGTCGGCCGAGGACGAGGACGAGTCCTCCTCGACCTCCTCGTCCTCGTCCTCGGCGTCCAAGTCGAAGCCGACGTCGCTGAGCAAGTCCGGCGAGCCCCAGGACGCCAAGCCCGCCGCTGCCAAGAAGGCCGCGCAGAAGCCCGGCTCCGGTACCCGCAGCAAGGCCCAGTCCGGACAGCGCAAGGGCCCGCAGCGGCCCAAGTCCCCGTCGAAGAAGTAAGAAGGAGTCCATCCCGTGACGGAAGGCACCATCGCCGCCGCTGCCGAGGGCGCAGACACCCTGACCCGCCTGGAGCAGGAGGGTGAGATCGCGGCGGACTACCTGGAGGGTCTGCTCGACATCGCCGACCTCGACGGCGACATCGACATGGACGTCGAGGCCGACCGTGCCGCTGTTTCGATCATCAGTGACACCGGCGGCCGCGATCTCCAGAAGCTGGTCGGCCGGGACGGTGAGGTCCTGGAAGCCCTTCAGGAGCTCACCCGGCTGGCCGTGCACCGGGAAACCGGCGACCGTAGCCGGCTGATGCTGGACATCGCCGGCTACCGGGCCCAGAAGCGCACCGAGCTGTCCGAGCTGGGCGCCAAGGCCGCCGCCGAGGCGAAGAGCAGCGGCGAACCGGTTCGCATGGACCCGATGACCCCGTTCGAGCGCAAGGTCGTGCACGACGCGGTCAAGGCCGCGGGACTGCGCAGCGAGTCCGAGGGCGAGGAGCCGCAGCGGTTCGTCGTCGTACTGCCCGCCTGATCGGTCCCCGCGTTCTCCCGGCCCCGTCTGTTGCGCAGACGGGGCCGAACTTTGTCAGCCCTGATAGTTCTGGTGGTTCTGATGTCGGCGCCTGAAGTGCCGACGCGGTACGGAAGGACGGTTCCCCCGTGACGGAGGCAGCGGAGCTTCCCCCCGCGCCCGAGCAGGCACGCGAGGTGTTCGGCGATCGCTACGCGGACGCGGTGCGCTATGCCGAGTTGCTGGCCGAGGCGGGTGTGCAGCGCGGCCTGATCGGTCCGCGCGAGGTGCCCCGGCTGTGGGAGCGGCACCTGCTGAACTGTGCGGTGCTGTCCGAGGTCGTGCCGGCGGGAGTGACGGTGTGCGATGTCGGCTCAGGCGCCGGCCTGCCCGGTATCCCGCTCGCACTGGTCCGGGACGACCTGAAGATCACCCTTCTCGAGCCTCTCCTGCGGCGCACCAACTTCCTGACCGAGGTGGTGGAGCTGCTGGGCCTGGACCATGTGACCGTCGTGCGGGGTCGGGCCGAGGAGGTCATGGGGACGCTTCCGCCCGTCCATGTGGTGACGGCCCGCGCCGTGGCTCCGCTGGACCGGCTGGCCACTTGGGGCGTGCCGTTGCTGCGGCCCTATGGGGAGATGCTGGCGCTCAAGGGCGACACGGCCGAGGAGGAGCTGAAGAGTGCCGCGACGGCGCTGAGCAAGCTCGGGGCCGTGGAGACGTCGATCCTGCATGTGGGGGAAGGCGTGGTGGACCCCCGGTCCACGGTGGTGCGGGTGGAGGTCGGGGAGAGTCCGGGCGGTGTGCGGTTCGCCGCCAAACGGGCCAAGGCGGCCCGCACGGGACGGGCCCGTCGGCGTCGCGGATAGCGTCGAGCCGGAGTGTCGCGGCAGTTCGGCTTCGGCCGCTGTGCATCGTGTTTCACGTGAAACGTCGCTCACTGCTGCACGGCATCATCAGTCGCGGCCGCGCTGCGGCCGAACCCCGCGACCGCAAGCCTCTCGGCTCATTGGGGGCAGGAGCCTCCGCTGAGGGCGCTCGGCCACTCGTGAGGGTCACGGAGTTGTCCACAGAGGGGGATTTCTCCACAGAACAGCAGGCCTCACTGGTTCGCGACCCCGAAGGCATGGGAGGCTCTGTTCATTGCGAGCCTGAAGTCGAGGAGAGTGAATCCTTGCGGTCCGACGCCAATATCGCGGGCCCGATGACCGATCCGGTCCCCGGTCCCCGTACCGAGTCGATGGGGGCGGATGTTTCACGTGAAACACCGCCTCCGATGGACGACACACCGATCGGTCGCGCGGCCCAACTAGCGGTAGAGGCTCTGGGGCGCGCCGGCGAGGGGCTGCCACGGCCTGAGCAGACCCGCGTCATGGTGGTCGCCAACCAGAAGGGCGGGGTGGGTAAGACGACGACGACCGTCAATCTCGCCGCCTCGCTGGCCCTGCACGGTGCCCGTGTCCTGGTGGTCGACCTCGACCCCCAGGGGAATGCCTCCACCGCTCTGGGTATCGACCACCACGCCGATGTCCCTTCGATCTACGACGTGTTGGTCGAGAGCAAGCCGCTGTCCGAGGTCGTTCAGCCTGTTCCCGATGTCGAGGGTCTGTTCTGTGCCCCGGCCACGATCGATCTCGCCGGCGCGGAGATCGAGCTGGTGTCCCTGGTGGCCCGTGAGAGCCGGCTCGAGCGAGCGATCCAGGCGTATGAACAGCCTCTGGACTACATCCTGATCGACTGCCCGCCCTCCCTCGGTCTGCTGACGGTGAATGCGCTCGTCGCGGGCCAGGAGGTGCTGATTCCGATCCAGTGCGAGTACTACGCGTTGGAGGGACTGGGGCAGCTGTTGCGCAACGTCGACCTGGTGCGGGGGCACCTCAACCCCGCACTCCATGTGTCGACCATCCTGCTCACGATGTACGACGGCCGGACGCGACTGGCGTCCCAGGTCGCCGACGAGGTGCGCAGCCACTTCGGTGAGGAGGTGCTGCGGACGAGCATTCCCCGCTCGGTCCGTATCTCCGAGGCGCCGAGCTATGGCCAGACGGTGCTGACCTACGATCCAGGATCGAGCGGTGCCCTGTCCTATCTTGAGGCGGCACGAGAGATCGCACTGAGGGGCGCGGGCGTCAGCTACGACGCGACGCACGCCCACATCGGTGCACAGAACGATCCGAGCACGGTGGAGGGGATCCAGTGAACGAGCGACGGAGGGGGTTGGGTCGAGGTCTGGCAGCGTTGATCCCGCCCGCCTCATCGGAGAAGTCGGTGGCATCAGCCGCCCTGGGCGGTGCGGTTCCGGCGGCTCCCACGGGTGTCCCCGGGCTAACGACCGACCGAGGTGTGGCAGCGGCGAAGGTCACCGCGCTGCCGCCTGTTTCACGTGAAACATCGCACGAGGCAGAGGAAGCGCCGGCTTCCGGTGCGATGGAGACACCCATGGCTCCCATGGGTGCTTACTTCGCCGAGATTCCGCTGGACTCCATCACGCCGAATCGGCGGCAGCCGCGTGAGATCTTCGACGAGGACGCGCTCGCCGAGCTGGTCACCTCCATCAAGGAGGTCGGTCTTCTTCAGCCGATCGTCGTCCGGCAGGTGGATGCCGGGCAGTACGAGCTCATCATGGGTGAGCGGCGCTGGCGGGCCTGCGGGGAAGCCGGGCTGGAGGCCATCCCGGCGATCGTGCGGGCCACGGAGGACGACAAGCTCCTCCTGGACGCGCTGCTGGAGAACCTGCACCGCGCTCAGCTGAATCCGCTGGAAGAGGCCGCCGCCTACGACCAGCTACTGAAGGACTTCAACTGCACGCACGACCAGTTGGCGGACCGGATCGGTCGTTCCCGGCCCCAGGTCTCCAACACCCTGCGGCTGCTGAAGCTCTCGTCGTCCGTGCAGAAGCGGGTCGCGGCCGGAGTCCTCTCCGCGGGGCACGCCCGCGCGCTGCTCTCGGTGGAGGACTCGGAGGAGCAGGACCGGCTGGCGCACCGGATCGTGGCCGAGGGGCTCTCGGTGCGGGCGGTCGAGGAGATCGTGACCCTGATGGGGTCCCGGCCGCAGAAGGCACCCCGGGCGAAGGGACCGCGAGCCGGTGCCCGTGTCTCCCCGGCACTGACCGGTCTCGCGACCCGGCTCTCGGACCGGTTCGAGACCCGGGTGAAGGTGGACCTGGGCCGGGAGAAGGGCAAGATCACCGTCGAGTTCGCCTCGATGGACGACCTGGGCCGCATCCTCGACACGCTGGCGCCCGGTGAGGGTCCTGTGCTTCAGAAGAGCCTCGTGGACGGCGAGACGGAAGAGGACGATTCCTGAGTCCCGACGGCACCCGACGGCGGAGTACCCGGTGAGGTGCTCCGCCCGGCGCCAGAGCGGGCCGTGTCCGGTGTGTGCCGGAACGCGGCCCGCTCTTTGCTTTACACCGGTATCGGGGCAATCGCATCGTGGATACGATGCGATCAGGTAGGGCGGAGTCACCTGGCAGTCACCTCTGGGAGTGAGGCAGCGCCATGCGAACGACGAGCCGCACCGGATGGATGAGCGCAGGGCTGGGACTGGGAGCGATCGGTGGGTTCATCGGCAGTCTGCTCAGGGAGCGGAGTGCTCTGACGGCCGCCCTGGACGCGAAGGGCGAAGGAAGCGAGGAAAAGCCTTCATGGGGCGTCGGCTCGTACCGCTCACGCTGGACAACCTTGAGGACCTTCCCCAGCGTTGCCGCTCGTGCGTCTTCTGGGAACTCGACCCCGTCAGTGGGGAGGCCGCGGTAAAGGCGGGCACGGCCGCTCTGGAGAAGGAAGCCTGGATCTCCGCCGTCCTGCTGGACTGGGGGTCCTGCGGCCGGGTCGTCTACGTGGACGACGTGCCGGTCGGCTTCGTGCTCTACGCTCCCCCCGCCTATGTCCCGCGCTCCGCGGCGTTCCCGACGAGTCCTGTCTCGCCGGACGCGGTACAGCTAATGACCGCGTTCATCGTGCCGGGGTATCAGGGACAGGGACTGGGCCGGGTGATGGTCCAGACGGTGGCCAAGGATCTTCTGCGGCGCGGGTTCAAGGCGATCGAGGCTTTCGGGGACGCCCGCTGGAAGCAGCCCTCGTGCGTGCTGCCGGCCGACCATCTGCTGGCCGTGGGCTTCAAGACGGTACGGCCCCATCCCAGCACTCCCCGGCTCCGGCTGGAGCTGCGCTCCACGTTGTCCTGGAAGGAGGACGTGGAGATGGCACTCGACCGGCTGCTCGGCGCCGTACAGAAGGAGCCGGCGCTCAGGCCGCTGTGACGGGCGGGCGAGAACGGGAGCCGAGCCCGAAGAACAACGGAGGGGCCCACCCGGCAGGACACTGTTGGTAAATGGTTCCTTGTTGCGTCCCGCTGCCGTCAGGCAGCGGGACGCAGTCGTTCGAACCGAGAGA